>DCTO01000055.1 GCA_002329285.1 Ruminococcaceae bacterium UBA1438 | reverse complement strand
CTCGTAATCCGCTCCAAATAAAAAATGAAGGCTTTATGCCTTCTTTTTTTATTTTTATTTACAGAGACTTGAACAGGGCAATTCTGCAAGGACAGCAACAGTTCGGTGAACTGTTGCGGTGCCCGCGTGCGTGCCGTGGAGAGATTTATCTCGACACGGGCGAGTCTCGTAATCCGCTCCAAATAAAAAGGGAGGGTGTTTTCACCTTCCTTTTTTCTTTCCAAGAGCAGGGCAGATATATGAATAGTTCATTTTTGCAGGGGCGGCAATTTGCCGCCCTTTTTTAAATGTTAAGGTTATAATTGCGGGCGGATAGCATCCGTCCTTACAGAATACTGTACATATAGTCTTTTGAAAAGGACCGGCAAAAAATATATTTACAAAACCTTGCTTTTTTGCTAATATTAATATGTATCACTATATATATGGAGCAGAAGCGGGTAAAATTTTGTTATGAATTATCAGATTGTGCCGATTGGCGGCGTTTGGCAGGGCGGAATGTTTTCCGTGCCGCAGGCGATTGCCGATAAGTATTTAAAGCTTTCAAGTGAATATCAAATCAAGGCATTGCTGATTGTTCTCGGTAGCGGCGGCGTATCATCTTCAAAGGAGATTGCAAGGCGCCTTGGCATAACCGAGGCGGACGCGCAGGGCATAATGGAATTCTGGATTGCAGAGGGCGTGCTTTCTGCAGAGGGAGTTTCTCAAAAGGCATATGCAAACCAAAGCGATGCTTTGCCGCAGAAAAAAGCGGAGGAGCAGAAACGCACAAGCCTTGAAATCAAACCGCCAACCCTGACACCTGCGGAGGTTAAAACCGCGGCGCTTGAAAATGCAGAGCTTGAGGAGCTTTTCAATGAGGCTCAGGTTGCCTTTGGCAGAACGCTCAGCCATAAGGATGAGGAACTGCTGGCAAATCTCGTCGGCTTTTACGGAATGAAACCGGAAATCATTCTGATGATTTTAACCTTTGCAAAAAGCGAAAAGGAAAAGGGCAGCCTTATCAGCCCGAATTACATATATAAAATCGTTGAAAACTGGCTGGATGAGGGGATTGTAACCGTTGCTCTTGCGGAGGAAAAACTGCGCGCGGTTGAGGGCAGCAACAAGCTTTGGCGCGAAATCAGCGGGCGCTGCAATCTTAAGAAAACGCTTACACCAAAGCAGGCGGCGAGAGTTGCAGAATGGCAGGCGGATTTTTCAAATTCCGTTATTCTGCTTGCGGCGGATGCAATGATGGAAAATGCGGAAAAGCCCTGCTTTAATTATCTGGACACAACCCTTTTTAACTGGAAAAAGCAGGGAATAAAAACCGAAGGCGATGTTGAGAAAAGCAAGGAGCAATTCAGGCAGCAGAAAAAGGAAAAGGAAAGCAAGGCGGCGCAGGGCAAAATCAGCCGCAAGCCAACCTATAATCTTGATAAAATCAAAAAGGATATTCTTAATAACACTGAAATTTAACGGGGAAACAGATTGTTATGCCATATAAAAGCGAAATTTATCAAAGGGCAATAAACATCCTTCAGCACAGAAGGGATGACAGCGCTCTTGAGGTAACGTTAAAAACTGCCGAGGCGCAGGAAAAAATACCGGAGCTTTCACAGCTGCAGGAGCAGCTGATGAGAATCGGGCTTTCAATTTCAAAGCTGATGTTCAGGGGCGAAAACACGCAACAGGAATTTGAGAAGCTGCAAAAGCAAAGCCTTGAAATTCAGGAAAAGAAAAAGCAGCTGCTCAAAATGAACAGCTTTGATGAAAATGCGCTGGAGCCGAAGTACATCTGCCCTGCCTGCAGGGACACGGGCTTCGTAGGCGATCGTATGTGCAGCTGCCACAGAGAGCTGCTCAAGGAGCTGGAGCGGGACGTTATTCGCAAAATTGCCCCGATTGATGATTGCACCTTTGATAATTTCAAGGTTGATTATTACCCTGAGGAGGGCGAAAACGGAATTTCCCCGCGCAATAAGGCAGAAAAAATTCTTGATGCCTGTAGGGGATATGCGCAGGGCTTCAGCCATAAATCAAAGAATCTTTTGCTTATGGGCGGCACGGGGCTTGGAAAAACTCATCTGAGCCTTGCAATCGCAAACGTTGCAATTAACAAGGGCTTTTCAGTTATTTACGGAACGGCGCAAAACATCCTTTCCGATCTTCAGAGCGAAAATTTCGGCAGGGTGGAAAGCATATATTATAACGAGCATGACGTGCTTAATGCAGATCTGCTCATTCTTGATGATTTGGGAACGGAATTTAAGAATCAGTATTCCGTTGCCAGCCTTTATAATATCATTAACACAAGAATTCTGCGCGGCGCGCCAACGATTATCAGCACCAATTTCACGCTTGATGATCTGGAGCGCGATTACAACCAGCGCATCACAAGCAGATTGCTTGGCGAATATTCAACCCTTGTGCTGGAAGGAAACGATATCAGATACATTAAATAAGCCGCGCAAACCTGTTTAACGAAAGGTGGTGAATCCTTGAAAAAATATAATTATTTTGATGATGATTATGAATATTATGAGCGCGCTGCAAGAAGCGGCAGGGCGCAGCCCTCGCCTGATTTCGGCAAAAGCATCGGCGGGCTCAGGGATTCCGCCGCGGATGCAATTCAGACGGTGCTTGCCCGTGCAAAGCAGGAGGCCGTGCGCGTTCAGGGCAGCGAAAATCGCCGCCTTGCCGTCAGGGATTTTATCAGCCTTCGCCTTGGTATTTTGCTGATTGTTATTGCATCTGTTGTTATTGCCGGCGTGGCTTTTTCAAATCATCTTAAAAACAGCTTTCATAAAATTGATCAGTTTTATGCCGATGCCGGCGCGGTTTGCACCCAGATTATTTCTGATTTCGGCCCTTGCCAAACCTTTCAGATGGATATTGATGGCTCAAACAGCTGGCGCATTTTCGGCCTTTCCTATGCAAGGCAGATAGATTTTGATGATGACGGCAGCGTTGAGCTTTTGGTTGCCTTTGAAAACAGCGGAATTTATTATGTTGAGGTTTGGGGCTATGATTCAAAGGAATTCGTTAAGCTCTATTCTCAAAAAGCAAATTCCTTTGCGGATGATGAAAAGAATTACGGCAGCTTTATTTCAATTTATCATCATTCAGGCAAATATTATCTCGGCGAGCTTTCACCGGATAATGGCATTGATATGGGCTTGTTCGGGTTGCACGGAAACAAATTCAAGCTTGATGATAACTGCGAATATGATTTGGCTAATGATTATTATTCAATGGATGGCAAAACAAATACTTCAGAGTTTGAAACTATCAAGCTGTCTTACATAACCTCCACCAAGGCGGATCGCACGGTTGAAATTGTAACAACAAATATCAGCGATTTCAAAACCAGAAGCCTTGAGGAGATTAATAAGGATAAAACTCCGATTGAGCTTAGAAACGACGCTTATTTTGATATTATTGAAAAATATAATGAAAAATACGGCAAGGCGGCTTATAATTCCGGCTCAAACATTTGCTTTGCAGAGGGGCTTTGCGTTGTTGATCTGCTTGATTTTAACGGCGACGGCGAGGAGGAGCTGCTTGTTATTTACCGTTATGATAAGGTTGTTGCCGGCACAGGTGATGAAAGCGAAACGGAGCCCGAATACAAGCTTGAGGTGTATAACTGGGATGGCTCCCAGGCGCGCAGAATTTATGAAGCAGACGGCGTTTCAACGATGCAAAGCAGCGATTCTGACAGGGAGTTTTATATCCTTCGGCGCACTGACGGCAAGATTAAGATTTGCAGAAACACTTATGTTCATTCAAGCGGCTCAAGCAGGGTTTGGACAGCAACAAGCCGCATCAGCGAAATGAATGATGAATGTGCATTTGAAACGGCATTCGTTGCAGTTATTGATTGCGATTGGGGTTATTATTCTTATCGCATTGATGATAAAAGCACAACCAAATCAAAGTTTGAAACGGATGGCTATGTTGTGCCGTATTTCTGTAATGAGGATGAGGATTATAATAAAGAGGAATTCTTTGTTTATAATCTCCGGGGCGGCTCAACCTATGGAACGGATATCCAGGTTGTTATTTCCGAAACCCAAAACACTATCAAGGAAATCAAACCCAATTATATTATTGATTAGCAAAAGGGCTGCATAGCAGCCCTTTTCTTTGTTTGTTTTTGACATAAGGGAATGAGTTTTTTTGTGCATTTTTTAAATTGACATTAATTTCCGCTGCCCGTATAATAAATTTATGAATAATCTGTTAACGGATGTGATATTATGCTTAATTTAAAGGTCAGCAAAGAAAAGCTGCCGGCAGTTGTTGCGTTTTTTGTTGTTGCGCTTTCCTATGCCTCTGCAAAGGCCTTCAGGCGCCTTGGGGCTTGGAGTTCAACCAGCGCAATTCTTCAGGCGGTTGCTTTCACAATTGCCGTTTTTGCGGTTTATCTTCTGCTTTCCCGTTGTAAGGATTGCTTTTCGGGGCTTTTGGCTGCGGTTTTTGCTTTTAAGCTTATGCCGCCAAAGCTTGAGATGCTGCGGCAAACGGCATTTAACGCCGCCGCCGTTTATCATCTTGTTCGCTTTGCGGCGCCCGTTATTTTTCTTTATCTGATTTATCGTTTTTACACACAGCAGAAAAATGAGCCGGGGCACATCAGCGTGCTTGGCATTGCGGCAATCCTGCTTGTTACGCCTTATGTTTCAAATATGCTTGATGATTACATCAGCTATTTCTATCTGATAACAAATAACGCTTATCTTATTCCGGTTTTAGAGGCAGTGATTTATCTGCTTGGAATGGGAATTCTGGCGGTGCTTTGCTTTAAGTTCGGCGGCAAAACGGCTGCGCTCATTTGCGATTACGTTATTCTGGCGCAGGTTTTGCGCATGGGCAGGAAAGCGGCCTCCTCGCTGATTCTGGCGCATGCGAATATGTACGTCGGCAAATCTTATTTTTGTTGGATTGCAATCTGCGCAGTGCTGATTGTTGTTTTCGCGATAATCAGAAAGCAAACCTCTGCTCCGGTGGCAGAAGAATAAAAAATTAAAGCGGCTCAGCTGAGCCGCTTTTGTTTTGCAAAAAAAATGCCGGTTATTCTGCAATGCATTCATTGAGAGCTTTGATAATTGCATTTTTATCCATCCCTCTGCCGATGAAAACAAGCTTGTTAATCCTGTCGCCGTATTTGGGATCCCAGTTAGCGGCGATATCAGGGTTCATCTCAAGAATCTGCTTTTTCTCTTTTTCGGGGAAGCAGGCAATCCATTTGCCGTCATCCGTTGCGGTTTTCTGCTTGCCGCTCTGCTCAAAGATATAAGCGGTGGAGGGGTCCTCCTTAATCCAGAAAAGTCCCTTTGCGCGGATAACCTCCTTTGGCCAGGAAGCAAAAACAAATTGCTCAAACTTAGCCTTTTCAAACGGCTTCACGTTCTGATAAACAAAGGTTGAAATGCCGTATTCTTCAGCCTCGCCCTCATCATGGTGATGGTGGTGATGGTGATGATGCCCGTGGTGGCCGTGCTCCTCATCCTCATCATGGTCATGGTGGTGCTCATGCTCGTCATCGTCGTCATCGTGGTGATGATGGTGTTCGTGCTCATCGTCATCGTGGTCGTGGTGATGGTGGTGTTCGTGCTCATCGTCATCATGGTCATGATGATGCTCCTCGTGCTCCTCCTCAACCTCGTTTTCGCCCTCAAGCTCCATTGCCTGAATCCAGCCTGCGCTCTCAAGAATTTTTTCATAATCAAAGCGATGGGTTGAAAGGATTTCGGAAACGTCAACCTGGCCGTGAGTGGTTTCAATAATCTTTGCCTTTGGCTGAAGCGCGCGGATAACCTTAAGCACGTCCGCCTTTTCCTCATCGGTAACAAGGTCAACCTTATTAAGAATAATCGTTGTGCAATATTCAATCTGTTGAATCAGAAGATTTTCAATGTCCTCTTCATCAAGATCATCGTTAAGAAGCGCCTTGCCGCTGCCGAATTCATCAGCCATTCTCTTGGCGTCAACAATTGTGGTGACATTATCAAGATAAGCAACTGCGGGCAGCTGAACATTTCTGTCCGTTCCGTCCAGCATGCAGATGGAGCCGGCAATCGGGCCCGGCTCGCAAATGCCGGATGCCTCAATCAGAATATAATCAAATTTTTTGGTTTTAACAAGATTGATAATCTGCTTCATCAAATCAACCTTCAGAGTGCAGCAGATGCAGCCGTTTGAAAGGGGAACAAGATTATCGTCCTTTTCGGTAACTGCGCCGCCCTTTTGGATGAGCGATGCATCAATATTAACCTCGCCGATATCGTTAACAATAACGGCAACCTTATATCCCTGCTGGTTTGCAAGCACGTGATTCAAAACAGTTGTTTTGCCCGCGCCGAGATAGCCTGTTAAAAGCGAAACGGGAACAAGCTCCCTTTTTTTGTTAAACATTTTTTTCAACTCCTATTAAATAAGTATGGTATATTTTAATACTTTAAGTTTTATTTGTCAATCAGATTCGGAAAATGCTCGTTGATAATCAAAATCGGGGCGGTTGCCCAGGGGTGGAAAAGGCTTGTGTTCCATTTTCTTTCCTTTCCCCATGCTTCAAAGGCGGTTGTTGCGCCCTCGTTAAGCATGTTAACCCAGCTGTTTTTGCCATTGCCTGAAATCAGCGCCAGCGCGTGTTCTTTTCTGCCGGAATTGCAAAGCGCCCAAAGATAAAAATATGCCATATAAACAGAGCATTCCATGCCCTTTTTTTCAAGATAATCCGCAATTTTTTCTTCGCGCTCCTCGGGGCAAAGCCCGAAGGCAAGGGGCAGAATGTTTGAATGAAGCGCGCTGTGCTCAGAGCCGACGCAGTCAACATAAAGCCCGCAGCTTTCATCAAAAAAGCATTCGTTAAAGGCACGGGCGGTTTTTTCAGCCCTTTCTTTAACGGAAATGCCGCAGATGCGCGCGATTTCCTCCTCGCATTTCAGGGAATGGGCGTAATATGCGTTGATAACGCTGTGGGTGCCGATTTCTTTTTTGTTTTCGGTGTTGAACTGATATCCGTCCCGCATATTTTCCGGCCAGTCAACCAGATTCCAGCCGCTTTCAACGTTTTGCAAAAGCCCGTTTTCGTTTTCATATTCGGCAAAATGCGCGTTGATTTTTTCACAGGCGGGGAAAAGCGATTTAAGCAATTCGTAATCTTCGGTCAGCCGATAATATTTCAAAACGGCAGGGGCAAACAAAAGCGCATAATCCGCTATTTTCTGCCGATAAGAGCATGGCGCAACGGAAAGAAATTCGCCGCAAAGCTGCAGGGAGGATGCATAATCGCAAAGCGCCTTTTTCAGCAGGCGGCTGTCCTTTGTCAGATAAAAATGCGCAAAGCCAGCGATAAAAACGTCGCCCAGATATTGCCCCTTTTCTCTGGTGGGGCAGTCAACAAAAACCTCCTGCGCGCCGAATTTAACCGTGTTTTTGCAAAGCCGCCAAACTGCTGAAAGTTGCGCGTTATCAGTTTTAAGCTCCTGCGATTTTTCGGGGAAGGGGAAGCGGCGCACGAGGATTTTGAATTCCTCAATTTCAACGCCGCTGTCTGCAACAAGCTCGGCGTATCTCAGCGCCTTGTAATCAAATTGCTCAATCAGATTTTCGCCCTTTTTCAGCGCGCAGGTTTCCTCATATTCACAGCCGCAACGCAGGTTAAAGCGGGGGCTGCCATCCGGGTTAAGCTCCTCTGCGCAGCGCAGAATCAGCCTTGCGCCGTCTGCTTGAGAGCGCGCCTTAATAACCGGCATGCAAACGTATTCCTGCCGAAAATCATAAAGAATTCTGCCGCCCCTTTTCTGCCCCTCGGCGCAGATTTCATAAACCTCAAGGGCGGGGAAGGGCGCTTTTGCAAAGCTGTGCGGGCAGGGGACTTCAACCGCGCGTTTCGGCGCAGAAAGCCCCTTCCTCATATCTCGGTTTTCGGGGAAGGCAGTGTCATATCCAAAGGGCTTGCCGCCCAAAAAGGTGTTGTCAATCCGATATTGCCAGCTTGAATCTGCGCAAAGCGCAAGTCTGCCGTCAATATATAAATCCGCAAGGATGCCGAAAATGCCGTCGCCGCTTATCCAAACCCTGTTGTTTAGCCCCTGATAATAGCAGTGAACGGAGATTGTGTTTTCGCCGGATTTAAGGTATGGCGCAAGGTTTGCCTCATTGAAATTATAGCTGAAGCCATAGCCCGGCGCAGGCCCCTGGCAAACGAAGCGGCCGTTTATGTAAAGCTTGTAATAATCATCAGCGGTGATTCTGATTTTTGCGTTTTTAAAGGCGTTAAGCTCAAAGCGCTTTTCAAACAGGAGGTGCAGATTATCGCGCTCCTCCCTTGCCGTTATCCATTTTCCGCAAAACATTTTATCACCGCCTTTTCTTTATAATACCTTTTATGTTTGAATTATGCAATAACTAATGCTATAATGATTTCGGGTGATTTTATGCTGTATCCTCAGTTAAATGAAAAAAGATTGTTAATCAGCCTTAACGGCATCTGGGATTTTGCCCTTGGCGGCGAAGAGCTTGAAACCGATAAGCTTATAAATCCGCTCACAGATGCAAAAAGGCTTTATGTTCCCGCGTCATATAACGATCAGCAGGCGGATATCGCTTTGCGCGATCATTATGGCTGGGCTTATTATCAGCGGCGCTTTTCCGTGCCTGAATCAGTCGGCGAAAACCGCCTCGTGCTGCGCTTCGGCGCGGTTGCTCATGCCTGCGCGGTTTTTCTTAACGGCAAAGAAATTGCAAGCCACGTCGGCGGCTTTCTGCCCTTTGAGGCAGAGCTTGATTGCCGCTTGCTTCAAGCCTCAAATCTGCTTGCCGTTGCGGTTGATAACAGGATTAATTATTCAACCCTGCCCGTGGGTAATGAGGGCAGCGCAATGTTCGGCAGCGGCGCGCCTGATTTTGAAAGCGTTCGCAAAACGAAGCTGAAGCCGCAGAATTACCCGAATTTTGATTTCTTCAATTATTGCGGAATAAACCGCCCCGTCAGCCTTTACACCACGCCGGCGGAGTATATTAGCGATGTTACGGTCACAACTGAGCTTTCGCAGGGCAGCGCGCGGGTGCTTGTTTGTGCCGTTCTCTCCGGCGAGGGGGAAGCGCAGGTTTCGCTTCTTGATAAGGACGGTAACGAGCTTGCCTCCGGCAAGGCAGGGGATGAGCTGATTATTGATAATCCCGTTTTGTGGCAACCGAATGCCGCTTATCTTTACACTGCCAAAATCAGTTTTAAAAACGATTGCTATTATCAGAAATTCGGCGTCCGCAGTGTTGAGGTTCGGGGAAATCAGTTTTTGATTAACGGAAAACCGTTTTATTTTAAGGGCTTCGGCAAGCATGAGGATAGCGAAATCCACGGCCGCGGACTTGATGAAACGCTCAATGTTAAGGATATTTCGCTGATGAAATGGCTTGGCGCAAATTCCTTTCGCACCTCTCATTATCCTTACAGCGAGGAGATGCTCAATCTCTGCGATGAGGAGGGCATTGTCGTTATTGCCGAAACGCCCGCTGTGGGGCTTAATTCAAAAAGCTATAAAAACACCATTGCCGCTCACAGGGGCGTTATTGAGGATATGATTGCCAGGGATAAAAACCATCCCTCAATCGTTATGTGGTCGCTTGCAAATGAGCCTAACACTGAGGAGGCGGAGGCGTATAATTATTTTATGCCCCTTTATGAGCTTGCGCATAAATGCGATCCGCAAAACAGGCCCGTAACCGTTGTTGTCAGCAACAATGATTATGTTAAGGACCGCGTTGCCCCTGCAATGGATGTTATCTGCGCAAACAGATATTATGGCTGGTATATTTTCGCGGGCAATCTTGATGCCGCGGCTCAGGCAATGGCGGCGGAGCTGGATTATTTTGAGCGCTTTTCCAAGCCCTTTATTCTCACGGAGTATGGGGCGGACACAATAAGCGGCATTCACAGCGCCGTGCCTAATATGTTCAGTGAGGAGTTTCAGGCTGAATATTACGATGCTGTTAACGCGGTGCTTGATAAATATTCCTTCGTCATCGGCGAGCATGCATGGAATTTTGCTGATTTTCAAACCATTCAGGGCATTCTGCGCGCAGACGGCAACAAAAAGGGCGTTTTCACAAGGGAAAGGCGGCCAAAGCTTGCGGCGCATTATTTCCGAAATCGCTGGCGCGGCATTCCGGATTTTGATTATAAGAAATAATTTAACTTTCAGAGGTTTTTATGTTTGATTTTCTTAATAACGGCGGGGAGAAAAAGGTTGAATATATTGAGCTGATTTATGATCTGATTTTCGTTTATATAATCGGCAGAAACAACACCCTGCTTCAAACAATTGAAAACGGCTTTGTTGCGCCCTCTGCATTTTTAACCTATATTCTCACGGCGCTGATAATCCTGCAGATTTGGTATTCAACCGTTATTTTTATCAATAAATACGGCGCAAACGGGCTGCAGGAAAATTTGGCAATTTTCATTAATATGTATCTGCTTTATTATATGGCGGATGGCGTTCGCACGGATTGGCAGGATTATTTTTACCGCTTCAACATCGCCTGGGCGCTGATTCTGGCAAATCAGGCGGTTCAATATCTGATTAAATATAAAAAGGCAGGCGCATTTATGCCCTGGGTTAAGGCGCAGATTAAGCGAAGCATATTCGTGCTTTTGGTGCAGATTGCGGTTATTCTGATTTCCCTGCCGCTTTACAGGCTCACGGGCATTCCCTTTTCGCCGCTTGCAATGGTGCTGGGGATAATTCTGGTTTCCGTCGGCAGCAGGGCAAACGAGCTTGTGGCGGGCGATTTTGCGCATTTAACGGAGCGGGTGATGCTTTATGTTGTTTTCACCTTCGGCGAAATGATTATTGCAATTGCGGAATATTTTGAGGGCGGCTTCGGCTTTTCCACGATTTATTATTCCCTGTGTGCCTTTTTAATTGTTGCCGGGCTGTTTTTAAGCTATGGTTTCGTTTATGATAATGTGATTAACCGCGAAATGCAGGCGGAGGGCACGGGCTATATGCTGCTGCACATTTTTATGATCACGGCGCTTAATAACATCACCGCCGCGCTTGAATATATGCGAACGGAGGAGGTTGCCGCAATCCCCAAAAACGTGTTTATCGTGGCCTCGATAATAACATATTTCATCTTCCTGTTTTTAACGGAAAAATATGCAATCGTGCGCTGCCAGGGAAGCAAGAAATTTTTTGCGGTTATTATTGCAATGTCCATCCTTTTTGCGGCATTTGAGATGCTGTTTTTCAGAAATCCGCTTATCAGCATCGCGCTGACGGTGGTTTATATTTATTCCGTTTTTCTTTATCTTTATTTCAACGTTAAAAAGGTTAAAAAAGAGGCGGAGGAATAAACCTTTGCCTGCAGTTAAATATTTTAATTCAGAAAGGGTAATTATTATGTTAGGAAATTTTTCTTATTGCAATCCCACAAAATTATATTTTGGTGATGATTCGCTTGAATTTTTGAAGGATGAGCTTGGCAAATACGGCAAAAACGTTTTGCTCGTTTACGGCGGCGGCTCAATCAAAAAGAACGGGATTTATGATGAGGTTACGGAAATTCTGCGCTCTGCGGGCAAAAGCGTTGAGGAAATTTCCGGCGTTATGCCTAATCCAACCATTAATAAGCTAAACGAGGGCGTTGCCGTTGCAAGGAAGCACGGCGCTGATTTGATTCTCGCCGTGGGCGGCGGATCGGTTTGCGATTATTCAAAGGCGCTTTCCGTTTCCGTGAATTATAACGGCGATCCCTGGCAGAAATATTATATTGATTTTGAGGAACCGGATTGCGAAATAATTCCTGTGGGCTGCATTCTCACAATGGTTGGCACAGGCTCTGAAATGAATGCGGGCGCGGTTATCACCAATCCGGAGCAGAAGCTTAAAATCGGCCATGTTTTTGCCGATGAAAGGATTATGCCGCGCTTCTCAATCCTTAATCCGAAATATACGCTCACCCTTCCGCACTATCAGATGGCGGCGGGAATATATGATATTTTTAATCACATCTGTGAGCAGTATTTTTCAGGGGAGGATGATAACACCAGTGATTATATTGCGGAGGCGCTTATGAAAAGCGTTATCCATTCCAGCCGCATTGCAAACAAAAATCCGCAGGATTATGAGGCAAGAAGCAATATTATGTGGACTGCCACATGGGCGCTTAACACGCTGATTTCACGCGGCAAAACAACAGATTGGATGGTGCATATGCTCGGCCAGTCCGCTGGCGCTTTAACCGATGCAACCCATGGCATGACTCTGGCGGCGGTTTCGCTTCCTTATTACAGGCACATTCTGCCTTATGGCCTTGCAAAGTTCAGCCGCTTTGCTCAAAATGTGTGGGGCGTTTGCCCGAATGGCAAAACCGAAAAGGAAATTGCGCTTGATGGCCTTGCTGAAATGGAGAGCTGGATGAAGGAGCTGGGGCTTGTTATGAGCCTTTCAGAGCTTGGCGCAACAGAGGAAATGCTTCCCGATATTGTTAACGGCACGCTGATTCTTGATGGCGGCTATAAGGTGCTCACAACCGAAGAGGTTGCAGAAATCCTTAAAGAAAGCCTTTGATTTTAATAAAAGCATAAAAAAGAGCAAGGTTAAGCCTTGCTCTTTTTGCTGAATATTAAGCCTCCTGTAATAATTGAAAAAACAAAAAAGCGTAAGCCCTGTTTGAACTGCCCCAGATTGTGCAGACAGCACAAAAAAACCGACTTGAAGTAGAATATTAAGTTTTAAGCAACGAACTGACATCTTT
>DCTO01000070.1 GCA_002329285.1 Ruminococcaceae bacterium UBA1438 | reverse complement strand
TTCGATGAGGTTGAAAAAAGATTCATCAACATATAACCGACGGCAAGCGAGCCGACGGAAATCATTGCGATAGAAGCATCGCCCTTAATTTTGCGGTTTTCGCCGCCCATCAGCAGCAGAATTGCGCTGATAACCGTTACAGGCAAAACGATGAGCATTTCATTTGTGATGCCCACAACGGAGGCAATTGCCATTGCGCCGAAAGCAACGTGGGAAAGCCCGTCGCCGATAAAGGAGACNNAAAGGAGAAGCGCTTTAAAACAAGCGTTACTCCCAAAAGCGATGAGCAAAGCGCAATCAGCACGCCGGCGATAAGCGCATAACGCACGAACGGAAATTCAAAATAATGTGAAAGTGTTTCAAAAAGCTGCATTATTGCTCACCTCCGCCCTGAGAAAGGAACAGCCTGCCCTTGCTGCTTTCAAGATATTCATTTTTTGTGCCGAAATAAACATCGCTGTCAATATGCAGAATGTGAGAGGCATATTTCACAGCCGCATTCAAATCATGGGAAATCATAATTATGGTTATTCCCTGCTTATTAAAGCTTTCAATAAGCTGATACATTTCTGCCGTAACCTTTGGATCAAGCCCTGAAACAGGCTCATCAAGCAGCAGCACTTTTGAGGTTGCACATAGCGCCCTTGCAAGCAAAACCCTTTGCTGCTGGCCGCCCGAAAGCTCACGGTAGCACCGCTTTGATAAATCCTCAAGCCTCATCAGCTTAATATTCTTCATAGCCGTTTCCTTATTCGCCTTTGAATAGAAAGCGCCCTTTGCTTTATTCAGACAGCCGGAAAGCACTATCTCCCAAACGGAGGCGGGAAAATCCTTTTGCACAACCGTTTGCTGGGGCAGATAACCGATTTCGGTTTGCTTTAAGCCATCCATAAACTGAATTTCACCCGAAATAGGCGGCTGAAGGCCCAACAGGGTTTTCATCAGAGTTGTTTTGCCGGAGCCGTTTTCGCCGACGATACAAAGATAATCGCCGCTGTTAACCGCAAAATTCAGCCCTGAAAGCACCACCTTGGAATCATATCCGAGGGTTAAATTATTTGCAACTAATAAAGCCATTTTTATTCTCCGAAAGGGCAAGGGGCGCAAAACGCCGCCTGCCCGAAATTTATTCTTTAAGCAATCCCCTGCTTCAGGACATCAAGATTGCTTTGCATTATTGAAAGATAAGTTGCTCCGCCTGCAACATCCTTTGCAGTTGTGCCCTGCATTGAATTGAGCAGCAAAACCTGCTGATCCTTTGTTGCGGTGTTAGCAACAATCGTTTCGGCAATGCTGTGATCCGTGCCCTCAATTGCAAAAACCGCCGGCAATGAAAGCTCATCGACCTTGCCTGCAAGGAAGGAAATGGTTTCAAAGCTCGCCTCTGTTTCAGCAGAGCAGCCTGCAAATGCGGCATAATAATCAAGACCGTAATCCTCTGTTAAATATCTGAACGGGAAGCGATCGCCGAAAAGCACGGTTTTGAAGCTTGCCGCTTCAACTGCCGCAGTGTATTCATCATCAAGCGCCGAAAGCTTATCGGAATAAGCATTTGCATTAGCAAGATAAGCATCCTTGTTTTCAGCATCCATATTGCCAAGCTCAACCGCAATTTTGCTGATGAAAAGCTGGGCGTTTTTGAGGGAAAGCCATACGTGCTCGTCATATTCGGGGCCATCGGCCTCCTCGGCTTCTTTCTCTTCTTCAGCCTGCATGCCCTCAACAAGTTCTTCCTCCCTTGCAAGGGTGCCGAGAAGCTCCATAAGGTTAATAACCACCATGTTCTGATTTTGAGCTTCCCTCAAAGCATCCTCAACCCAGGCATCGGATTCGCCGCCGACATAAATGAACAAATCGCAGCTTGAAATTTTAATGATATCCTGCGCAGTTGGCTGATAATTGTGAAGATCAACTCCGTTATCAAGCAATAGTGTGACATCAGCATTTTCGGCCTTATCACCAAGCACCTGCATAACCCAGTCATATTCCGGGAAAATAGTGCAAACAATATTCAGCTTGCCGCTGTTTGTTAAATCCGTGCCTGATGAGCAAGCGGAAAAAGCGCCGCAAATTATAATAAGGCAGAGCAGAGCTGCCGATATTTTTTTAATTCTTTTCATAATATCCCTCCTGAAATAAATATTAAGTGAAAGCAATACTAATTCAGAAGCTTAACCTTAAGCGTTATCGGTGTGCTTAAAGCCCCTGCCCCTGCGCATTCCGCAAGCACTGCAAGCAGCAGGAGCAAAAGAAAAGCAACCGAAAAAACAGCTATGCCCGAAAGCAGCAGCCTGAAGCTGTTGAGGCAGGTTTGCACCTGAAGGCAGATTTTGCAATCGGCGCCATCACAGTTATGATCTGCATACGCCATAACAAAAACGGCGGAAAGCAGCATAACCGCAATCAGAAAGAACGCAACCATTTGGCGCAGCTGCCTTAGGGGCAAGACGCATTTATATTTGTTCATATATTCACCCATAAAAATAATTTATATTTTTAAGTATAATTAT
>DCTO01000084.1 GCA_002329285.1 Ruminococcaceae bacterium UBA1438 | reverse complement strand
GCAAGGCAGTGGTCCTTTCTGTTGATAACAACAGCGCCGGGAAGCGCTACGGGAACATAGTCGCCGACTGTTAAATTCTGCGCGCCCGTTACGATTTGCTCGTCAGCTTCGCCGCCTACGTTTATTTTGCAAATCCAAAGGTGGTCTGAATCGGGGTGAGCCTCAAGTGAATTAACCTTGCCGACTACAACGTTTTTGATTTCAGCGCCCTCAACCTCAAAATCCTCAACCTTAGAGCCGGAGAGAGTCATTTCGTCGCAGAATTCCTTATCGCTTATATCGTCTAAATTAACATAATCTTTAAGCCATTTTCTTGATAAAATCATTCTGCTGCACCTCCCTTAAAACTGCTCCAAAAATCTTAAATCGTTTTCGTAAAGTAAACGCATATCGTCAATATTAAAGCGAAACATAACAAGCCTTTCAAGCCCGATTCCAAAAGCAAAGCCGCTGTATTTCTCGGGGTCAACTCCGCCGTTTTTAAGCACCTTGGGGTGCACCATTCCGCCGCCGAGAATTTCAATCCAGCCCTCGTTTTTGCACATTGCGCAGCCCTTGCCGCCGCATTTGAAGCAGCTGACGTCAATCTCGCAGCTCGGCTCCGTGAATGGGAAATGATGCGGGCGAAGTCTGATTTTAGTTTCCTCGCCGTAAAGCCTTTTTGCAAAAGCCTCAAGCGTTCCCTTAAGGTCTGCCATGGTTACGCCCTTGTCAACAACCAGCCCCTCAATCTGATGAAAAAGGGGAGAGTGGGTTGCGTCAACAGCGTCAGAGCGGAAAACTCTGCCCGGCGCAATCATTCTGAACGGGGGCTTGTTGTTTTCCATAAATCTGATCTGCATCGGTGAGGTCTGCGTTCTTAAAACGATGTTGTCCTCAATATAGAAAGTGTCCTGCGTATCTCTCGCAGGGTGATCCTTTGGAATATTGAGCGCCTCAAAGTTATAATAATCATATTCAACCTCAGGGCCCTCTGCAATGTCAAAGCCCATGCCCATAAAGATTTCCTTAATCTCATCAAGCACGATTGAAAGCGGGTGCTTGTGCCCGATTTCCGGCTGCTTGCCGGGCATAGTAACGTCAATGGTTTCCTCGCGAAGCCTTCTTTCAAGCTCCTTTTCCTTAAGCTCTGCGCTCTTTTGGGCAATTCTCTCCTCAATGTCAGCGCGGATTTCGTTTGCCAGCTGGCCGATAACGGGGCGCTCCTCTGCGGAAAGCTTGCCCATTTGCTTTAAAATTGCAGTAAGCTCGCCCTTTTTGCCAAGGTATTTAATTCTTGCTTCCTCAAGCTGCTCCTTGGAATCAAAGCTTTCCAGCGCCTCTTTTGCCGCTTTTCTGATTTCTTCAAGCTGATTTTTCATCTGTTTCATCCTTTCTTATCTCTGGCTAAAGGGACAAAAAAATACTTGCCCCCAAAAAGGGACAAGTATGTTAATACCTGCGGTACCACCCTAATTTTTGCTTTTTATCAAAGAATCCAAGCAAACACTTTTTGATGCGTTAACGGGCATCATCTCGTCTGCACCTAATTAGAAAAAGCTGTTCAGTGCAGCCACTCAGAAGGGAACTTCGTTTTTCTTATTCTGCCGCGCTTCCAGCCCGGGCACAGCTCTCTGCAAGAAATCGGAAAAATTACTTTCCTTCATCACCGTGTTTCAATATTGCATATATTATAATACTTTAATTTAAAATATGCAAGCATTTTTTATTTTAGTGAGGTCTGATATTTGTCAAGAACCGGGTAAAGGTCGTTATATTGATTATCAATCATTGCGATATTCTCTCCAAGCTCAAGCACCTTGCTCCTGTCAGATTCAAAGGGCTGCCATTCATAAAGCTTCTCGCCGTTTGGGTTTCCCGTTTTAATAAAGTTAACCCAATAGCTTTGCATTTCGTCTGAAAGGGCGTTATCCTCCTCGGTGTAAAGCCAGCCGTGCCGCCAAAGATTGCCGTAAGCATATGGCAACTCTCCCGCGTGATTTGCCTGCAGGGAAGCGTTGCTCTTTGTGAAGCAGTATTGATAAACGGGGATTCCCTCGTCAGCGGCATAATTGCTCCAAAGATAATGACTGTAAGCAAACCATGCGCCGCCGAGAATAAAGTTGTATGTGCCCTTTGCCTCGCCGCCCGCCTCAACAAGAAAATCGTAATCAAGCGGCTTGTTGTCATAAGGATAAATTGCCTCAATTTCAGAGCCGTAATCCCCTGCAATGTTTTTAAGCATATCGGAATAAGCGTTTCTGTCAACCGAATTAAACAGATTAAACACATTTGCCTCGTGTGAATTAAAGCCGTTCATTAGTGCTTGCTCATTGTTTTCGCCCTTTTCATAGGTTAGATAGGGCTGTTCTGTAATGGCATATCCGTCAACGGTCATCGCGCTGTTTGCAAAGCTTGTCTTAACAAGCTCCTCTGCGGGAATCGCTCTCATATCGTCAAGGCTTGAAAAGCCAAATTCCTTAAAAATGCTTTTGCCTGTATTTATTGCATCTTCATATGTGCGGAAGGTGTGATATGGCTGCACGGCCAGAATGCCGCTGCTCTCGGCAATTGCATATCTGAAAAGCCCCTTTGCAAGCGGTGAAACGCAAAGCGCATTAACGCTTGATGAGCCAGCGGATTCACCCGCAATTGTAACCTTCACAGGGTCGCCGCCAAAAGCCTCAATGTTTTTCTGAATCCATTTAAGCGCCTGAATCTGGTCAAGCAGGCCGTAGTTGCCGGTTGTGCCATTCGGCGATTCCTCGGCAAGCTCATCCGACGCCATATAGCCAAAAACATTAAGCCTGTATCCGAAATTAATAACGATAATGCCTTGCTTTGCCAAATCCTCGCCCCTGTATTCACTGAATGAGGGTTGTCCCGTGGTGAGCGAGCCGCCGTGGATATACACAAGTACGGGCACATCCTTTGTTTCACCGGCCGGCTTCCAGATATTAAGATAAAGTGAATCCTCGCTAACATCCTCGCGATAATTATCGCTGAGGCTGATTTTATAATTGTGATATCCGATGATTGAGGTGAGGGAATTTATGATTTCAGGGTTTCTCTGCTGCATGCTCATCGGGGCAAAATGGTCACAAACCAAAACGCCCTCCCAGGAATCCGGCTCCTGCGGCTCCTTCCAGCGAAGATTGCCAACAGGCGGCTTCGCATAGGGAATTCCGGTGTAAACCTCAACGCTTTTGTCCTCATTAAAAACGCCGGTAAGCTCGCCTTGCTCAACGGCAATGATTCCCGTTGCCTCTGGGTTTTTAATGTCAACTGCCGGCACTCGCTTGTATGGCGGCGCGGTGGCAGAAGTTATTCCGCCAAGCACTATTAAAAAGCATATAAATATACCCAGATGTGCAAAAAACTTTTTGTCTTTCAAAAGTCTTAAATCCATAAAAACATAGCCGCAAAACGCAATTACAGCCAACACCCAGCCAAGCACGGTGTTTTTTGAAAGCTCTAAAAATGAAAAAAATAACAGCGCAAATATAATGATGAATACTATAAAAACTATGTTTCGCGCTTTGCCTTTTTTATTTTCACTCATTGTCATTCACCTCAAACGGATAAACTAAATTCATCTGCCGTCTGCATTCATCCATGATTTTCATACAGTCTTTAGTTGCAGACAGGGGAACATAATCTGATTGTTTTTTGCCCGCTTTTATTTCCTCTGCTGAGCGTGTGAATTCAGTTAAATAATCAGTCTTGCCTCTGAAAACGGTTTTGCCATTTTCATTATTAAGCGTTGCTTTGCTTGCCATATGGAAAAATCCAAGGCTGATTTCGCCTTTTGTGCCTATTATTTTGCAGCTTTCCTTAAGCGTCTTCAGCGACATATTAAGCCTGCAATAAAACCCGTCGTATGAAAGCAAAACGGTTTCTTCAACATCAATTCCGCCTTTGATTTCACCCTCACATTTGATTTTTGAGGGGTAACCGAAAAGGTTATAACAGTATGTAATCGGGTAAATGCCGATGTCAAGCAAAGCGCCGCCCGCAGTTTCAGGGGTTAGCACTCTTGAATTTTTGTTCATCATAACTCCGGGAAAGGCGTAATCAATAACAACCTCTTTTATTTCACCGATTTCACCGTCTTTAACCCATTGCTTAACCTTGAGCGCAACATCAGAAAACCAGGTCCACATCGCCTCTACAAAATAAACATTGCTTGCTTTTGCGCTTTCTTCAAGCTTTAAAACCTCTGAAAGACTAACGCCAACGGGCTTTTCGCAAAGCACGGGCTTGCCGTGCACCATTGCCTTTTGCGCGTATTCAAGGTGGCTTGTGTGAGGCGTGGCAATATAAACCGCGTCAACAGCTTCAGCCGAAACTGCCTCGTCAAAATCAAGGCACGCTCTTGCGCTAACGCGCTTTGCAAATTTCTTAACCTTTTCTTCGTTTCTTCCGAAAACCGTGATAATCTCGTGGTTGCCTTTAAGAATAGATGCCGCAGTGCCTTTGGCAATATTTCCACTTCCGATATATGCCCATCTGAATTTATCCATAATATAATCCTCCTGTTAATTTGATTATAGCAAGCGAGCACAATAAGTGCAAGCAGAAGAGAAAGCACATGGATTTTCCGTGTGCTTTAATTGTATAACGAAAACCACGCGAT
>DCTO01000065.1:15163-25497 GCA_002329285.1 Ruminococcaceae bacterium UBA1438 | reverse complement strand
GCAGCCTGCGCAAGCGCCGGAGAACTCAAGATAAGGCTTGAGATACTGAGTTGAAACGATTGTTTTATCGGAAGCAACCGCTGCCTTTGGCTCAACATCGCAAAGAGCATCATATACGGGCTGCTCATCCATCTGTGAAGCGATCGGCTTCATTGTGAGTGACTTGGTTGGGCAAACGTTTGCGCATGAGGAGCAGCCTGTGCAATCAAGCGTTGAAACGATGAGAGCGTACTTGAGGCCGGTGTCCTTCGGAACCTTGAGATCAACTGCCTTTGTGTTTGCAGGAGCGGCAGCAAGCTCATCCTCTGTTAAAGCAACAGGGCGGATTACAGCATGCGGGCAAACCATTGAGCAACGGTTGCACTGCGCACAGGTTGAAGGCTCCCATTCAGGAACGTCAACGGCAATGCCTCTCTTTTCAAATGCAGCGGAGCCCTGCGGGAATACGCCGTCTGCCATATCAACGAACTTGGAAACGGGGATTGAATCACCCTTCTGATGAGAAACCGGATCAAGGATATTCTTAACGAAGGTTTTCATATCCTCACGGTCTGTGTTAACAACAAGCTCTTCTTCCTCATCAACTGCTGTTTTCCAGCTTTCCGGAACATCAACCTTGATAAGCTCTTTTGAGCCGCGGTCAATACCCTGATGGTTTGCAGCAACGATTGCATCGCCCTTCTTTGAGAACTTCTTGGTTGCAGCGGCCTTCATAAGATCAATTGCCTGCTCAACAGGAAGAATGCCGGAGATGGTGAAGAATGCAGACTGAAGAATTGTTGAAGCTCTGCCGCGAAGGCCAACTTCCTCTGCAATCTTGATGCCGTTGATGATATAGAAATTAATATCGTTGTTTGCAATATATCTCTTCATAGCTGCGGGAAGCTCTTTATCAAGCTCTTCCGGAGACCAGATGCAGTTAAGAAGGAAGGTGCCGCCCGGAACAAGATCCTGAACCATATCATACTTGGTTACATATGACGGGCTGTGGCATGCAACGAAATTAGCCTTGTTGATAAGATATGTTGAGGTGATAGGGCTTGTGCCGAAGCGAAGGTGAGAAACCGTGATACCGCCGGACTTCTTTGAATCATAGAAGAAATAGCCCTGTGCGAACATATCTGTGTTATCGCCGATGATTTTGATTGAATCCTTGTTTGCGCCGACTGTGCCGTCAGAACCGAGACCCCAGAACTTACAGCTTGTTGTGCCGGCAGGAGTTGTATCCACGCTCTCGCCTGCTTCAAGGGAAAGATTTGTTACATCATCGATGATACCGATTGTGAAGGTCTGCTTAGGAGCATCAGCTTTCATATTGTTGTAAATCGCAAGAATATGAGCAGGAATAGTGTCCTTTGAGCCAAGACCGTAACGGCCGTTATAAACAGGAGTTGTTTCAAACTGTGAGCCCTTGAAGGCAGCAACAACATCAAGATAAAGAGGCTCGCCGATTGAGCCGGGCTCCTTAGTTCTGTCAAGAACAGAAATCTTCTTAACGGTTGCAGGAATAACATCAAGGAGATACTTTGGTGAGAACGGTCTGTAAAGATGGACCTTAACAAGGCCAACCTTCTCGCCCTTTGCGTTGAGATAATCAACTGTTTCTGCAATAGTGTCGCAAACAGAGCCCATTGCGATGATGATATGCTCTGCATCAGCAGCGCCGTAATAATTGAATGGCTTATAGTCCGTGCCGATCTTCTCGTTAACCATGTTCATATACATAACGGTGGTTTCAACGGAATCGTTGTAATACTTATTGCAAGCCTCTCTGTGCTGGAAGAAGAGGTCTGAATTTTCAGCAGAGCCGCGAAGGGTTGGATGCTCAGGATTAAGAGCATGAGCGCGGAAACGCTTAACATCCTCAAAATCAACCATATCCTTGATATCATCATAATCCCAAACCTCAATCTTCTGAATTTCATGTGAGGTGCGGAAGCCGTCAAAGAAATGAAGGAACGGAACTGATGATTTGAGAGTTGCAAGATGAACAACTGCACCGAGATCCATAACCTCCTGCGGGTTGTTTGAGCAAAGCATTGCATAACCCGTCTGGCGGCAGGCATAAATGTCTGAATGATCGCCGAAAATATTAAGAGCGTGAGTTGAAACGCAGCGAGCAGAAACATGAATAACAGATGAAAGAAGCTCACCTGCAATCTTGTACATATTCGGGATCATAAGGAGAAGACCCTGTGAAGCCGTATATGTTGTTGTTAATGCGCCTGCGGAAAGTGAACCGTGAACAGCACCTGCTGCGCCGCCCTCTGATTCCATTTCCTGAACTCTTACATTCTGGCCGAAAATGTTCTTTGCATTATTTGATGAAAGAACATCCGTTACCTCTGCCATAACGGAAGAGGGAGTGATTGGGTAAATAGCGGCAACCTCTGTGAAAGCATAGGACACATGAGCGGCAGCATTATTACCATCCATTGTTTTCTTTTTTCTTTGCAACATAGAAAAAATACCTCCTGTTAGAACTATCAGTTCATAATTAATAACATAAGCGGATTCGGGCGCAGTGCGCCCAACGCATAATCCGAAACTATTTTAACACAATAAAAATTATAATTCAACAAGCTTTTTTATAATACNNATTAAAATTTTTTAAGATAATTATAAGCATTTTTAATATATTTTCACCAAAAAAACAAACAGAGCGGGCTTCCCCGCTCTGTTAATCAATGCAGAATTATCCGATTTCGCCCTGCTCAACATGGTTAAGAGGCATAACGATTGAGTTTGTGTCCGAAAACTTATCAATCTGCAAAACGGAAACAATCTTGTAGTTTTCCAGCTCGATTGTTACCTCAACATCGCCCTTATATTCGTTTTCGGTTTCAAAGAAATATTCATTGCCGTCAAGAAGTATATCATAGCGGCTGTCCTCCTCACCGTTAACATAGATGATCAAAACATCCTCCGTATCACCTTCTAACGGGGTTGTGACATAAATCTTAAGCGTGCGCTCCTCTGCCTTTAAAGAGGTTGTTGCTTCGTTTTCTGCATTCTCCCCATTATTCTGAGGGTCAACCAAAGAACCGCTTTGCCTGGTTTCGCTTGAGGTCTCGCCCTGCTCCGTTACGATTTCCGTTACCTGATTTCCCTGATTATCGGTAACAGCCTCGCCGCTTTCATCGGTTACAACCTCAACTATGGTTGCAGCGTTATTCTCACCGCCGTTTTCCAAATTGCTGCCCCTGATAACAAGCACTGCAGCAACAACTGCAACCGCAATAACAAGCACGCAAACCGCAATGATTATGAGGTTTTTCTTTTTATCAGCGGGTTTAGCATCCTGCACAGCTTCAGCCTTGCTTTCCGTGCTTTCATCCGATTCGTTTTTAAGCTCTTCAAAATTCTTATTATCTTCCATAACTTATCTCCTAAACTGTTTGTCAGCGAAAAATACGCTTTAAATTAATGTTATTTTGAATTTAAACGAGGCCTGCTCATCAGGTTCAAGAATAGTCATTCCCCTTTTTGCTTCAAAAATTTCGCTTTCATCAAGGCAGGTTGAAATGCCCGTCCACGGCTCTAACGCAACGAAGTTGCCGCCGTTTGCGCTGCTCCACACAAGCAGGTTTTCAAAATCCTGAAAATCAAGGCGCACTCCCCTGCCGTTTTTGCCGATAAGGGTTGCTGACTTTGCCTCAATACCGTCAAACACCATTGCGTCATCAACGAACAAATCATGGCGCATTGCGATTTCATCAGTGTTTTCAAGCACGTTAAAGCGCTTTGAGGTATCCACCAAGCCCGTTACCACATCAGGGCGAAGGCACTTATGAGTCATCACCTTATCAAACTTAACCTTATAATCCTCAAATGCCTCATCTTCAGAAAGCGGGCAATTGAATGCCGGGTGGCCGCCTATAACAAAGGGCAGCTTTTCACTGCCGGTGTTAAACACAGTGTATTCCGTTGTTACGGTTGAGCCGACAACCGTATATTTAATCTCGAGACGATAATCAAACGGAAAAGCCTTTTTTGTTTCTTCCGATGAATTCTGAACGAAGGTGACGTAATTCGCACCCTGCTCCTTAATATCAAAAGGATTGATTCTGGCTATGCCGTGGCGCTTCATCTGCGTTTCCTTGCCGAAAGCAAGCGCTCTGCCCTCTTTGAGCACGCCGACAATCGGAAAACAGACAGGTGCCTGGCCGCCCCAAAAATCAGGATCGCCCTGCCAGAGATATTCAACGCCATCTTTTTTTAAGGAATGAAGCATTGCGCCCTCCTGCAGGCACAGCACCTCTGCCGCGCTGCTTTTAATTATAATCGGCATAAGCCCACCGCCTTTATTGACAATAATTGAAATTCACATTTATTTATTATATATCATTCTGTTTTTCATTGCAATATTGAAAATAATAATGTTATGTATTATACTAATATTAAATTCAAAGCATTCAGGGGAGAATATTTATGGCTATTGATGATTATATTTATGAAAGCATTTTCAGCGAAAAGCAGAAATTCTATGTTTTCTATTCATTAGTTTGGGAACAGTTTAAGGAGGACGGCTTCGTTATCACTGACGAGCAAGGCAAAGAAACCGACTGCGTTTTCAAAGCGGTTGCAATCCAAAACCTGCTTGGCGAATTCGAATACAGAATTTATGATGAAATCAACGAAACCGGGCTTGAAGATATTGTGAACGCCTGCGCCGATCTCGGAATCGGAGAGGATGAGATCCTTGCCTATTGCGAGGAGCTTGAGGAGGTTGACTGCGGCGGCGATTTTGAAACAACCGTTATCAACGCGCTGGAATATGTTTCAGAGCTTGTTGCGGACAAAATGCTTGAGGATTATTCCGCAAATGATTTGTTTGATTATATGTTCACGGTTACCTATGATTTTGAGCAGGATTTCATCTTTGATTTTGAGGATTCCGATGAGCTGCTTGCCTTTGTTGATTCAAATCAGGACAGGCTTGATCAATATAAAGAGGAATATGAATCCGTGCTTGACTGGATCAGCGGCGGAATGGTTTGCTGATAATATCGAAAAAGGATGTTCGGGTGAACATCCTTTTTTAATGGTCAGTAGTCAGCGCCCGGTTATCGGTCGCTTTGCTCCGATTTTATTTTGTTTTCTTTGCGCCGTGGGCATCAAAATTAAGAATGGTTGCGATAACGGTTTTAAAGCCCGCCTCAATAGTTTTCGGCTGAAGCAAATCAGCGATGTCGCGGCGGTTATGATAATAATCTGCGGGGGTTGGATCCATTGCTGCAAAGCAGGTTGCCGTGATCCCCTCCTTTGTGAAGGCGGCGGCATCCGATGCGCCGAAATAAACCTTTGAGAATTTGGCGTGGTCAATACCAACCTCATGAGCCGAATCAAGCACAAGCTGTGAAAATGCCTTATCATGCTTAACCGTGCCTGTCATATCGTTTGAATAAACGAACATATAATCATAATCGGTAACAGTGTCAACGCAGAGAACCGCGGTTTCAACGGCCGGATCTGTGAGTTCCTCCTTATGCGCCCGTGCATATGCCTTTGCGCCGCGCAAGCCGCATTCCTCGCCATCATTAATCATGGCAACAACCTCTGTGTTTTCAAAATCAACGCCCGCCATATCAAGCATACGAAGCGCGCAAACAGCGGCATAGGTGCCGGTGAGATTATCATTTGCCCCGGGCGAAATGCGCTTGAAATTGCAAAAGGCGAAAAGCGGAATCATAAAGAGGAGTGTGAGAACATTAATATAATAGGAATATTTAACGAGAAAATCACCGAAAGCGCCCATATCAATAAAGTTTGCAATAACATTAAGTATGCAAACTATAACCGAAAGCATTGCAAAGCCGATTGCGCCGAACATAAGAGGCCCGAAGCCCTTGCCGCCGAAATAAAGAATATGCCTCCATTCATAAGCCGCATCAATATGCCCGCTGATGATGATTCTGCGCTTAACCTCTCCCCTCGGCTTTCGGGTTGCAATCAGATTGTGCGCGGTTACCTTTTTGTGAAGCCCGTCAAGAAACTCCTTATAAATCAGAAATTCAAAAAAGGTTACAAAAAGAGCAGCAAAGCATGCAACGCCAACGATGACGTGCGCAAGCATTGATGAAATGATTTCCATATAGCTGAGCACAAAGCCCGCAATAATTGCCAGGCCGATGATTACCGCAAAGGTTTTTGTGAAATGCAAAAACGCCTTGGGAGCGCATTTATATTCCTCAAAATGCACCTCATCGCAAAACTGATCCATTTCCTTTTTAAGATGCTTTTCAGCATCATAGCAGGCCTGATTGCCCGATTCACGCGGGCCGTATTTTTTAATAACCTTGCCGATTTCATTAACGGCAAACTCAACATTTTCCTTAATTGCCCATTCGGGGAATTCTTTAATCGTCATCTTATCAACTCCAACAAAAAATTCTTTTTTCAATTTTTTTGCATTATATCACAAAAGTTTATTGACAACAACTATTTTTCGGTTGTAAAATAAAATTTAATATTAAGTTAATAATTATCTGCCCGTAGCACAATGGCTAATGCATCAGATTCCGATTCTGGGGATTGCAGGTTCAAATCCTGTCGGGCGGACCAAAAAAGAAAAAAACACCCTTTTTGGGTGTTTTTCTTTTTGCCGACAGGACTCGAAACGACCTCCAATCGCGGTGCAGAAAAAGGGAACGCATTTCAGCGTTCCTTAAATTATTCTTCCAAG
The DNA here is from genome assembly GCA_002329285.1 of Ruminococcaceae bacterium UBA1438. Classification (GTDB taxonomy): domain Bacteria; phylum Bacillota; class Clostridia; order Oscillospirales; family Acutalibacteraceae; genus Eubacterium_R. The sequence goes on along the minus strand of DCTO01000065.1, from coordinate 18,812 downwards.
CCTAAAATATCCGTTGCCTCAGCAGTGTCAAGGGTTTCGACAGTGCGCAGGTTTTTCTGAATAATCGCATTGCGGTGATCCGCCTCATCAAGCACCTTGCCGGCCTCATCAACCTTTTTACGCGCCTTTGCAAGCAGCTCGCCGAATTTATCATACTGTGACTTTGCAGCGCCGAGCACCTTCCAAACCTCATTGGCTTTCTTATTAATTGCCATCGTCCTGAAGCCCATTGCAAGCGAATTGAGCAGGGCGATAATCGTGCTGGGACCGGCAACCATAACGCCCTCTGCCTGAAGGCGCTCCATAATTCCGCTTTTGCTTGAAGCAATCTCGGCATAAAGCCCCTCTGTTGCAAGATAAAGAATTGCAAAGGGAGTGGTTTCCGGGGTGCTGATATAATTGCGCACGTTGCGAGCCTCTGAAAGAACACGCTGCTCAAGCGCTTTTTTAGCCCTTTCAAGCTCCTCAAGATTCCCCTCATCCGCAGCGGCTGAAAGGCGGATATAATCCTCCATCGGGAACTTGGAATCAAGCGGAAGATATGTAACACCGTCATCCTCTTGATTAGGAATTCTGATTGCAAATTCAACCTGGCCGTTATACTTCGGATTTGTTTTGACATTAACGTCATACATACCGGGGATGGTTTCATCCAACAGATTGCCAAGCTGAACCTCTGCCCAGGTGCCCCTTGCCTTAACGTTGGTGAGCACGCGATTTAAGCCCTTAACATTATCCGTTACGCCGGCAGAAAGCTCCTTCATCTCACCAAGACTTTTATAGACATTCTGAAGCTGCTCCGAAACGGTTTTGAACGAAGCATTGAGGCGCTGATTGAGGGTTTCAGTAAGCTTTTCATCAACGGTTTTGCGCATTTCATCAAGCTTTTTTTCATTGCTTTCCTGCATCTGCGTGATAGCTTCGTTAACCCTTTTTGACTGCCTTTCGGAATTTTCATTAACAGATTCATTTATTTTGAGCATCTGCTCATAATTTTTTTCCGTTAAATTGCTCATCTGCTGTGATATTGTTTGAAGCCCCTGCACGGTTTGCTATGAGCTGATATCCAGCTTCTGATCAAGCAGGGCAACGGAATTATCCTGCTTTGGTTTTCTGGCAAGAAGCGCGATTAAAAGAACAATATTGAGAAGCGCAAGCGCAATTAGAATATATAACATTATATTTTCCATAAGCATCTCCGAAATTTTATTAAAAATTTATATGTTTATATAATATCACAAAAAAACATATAAAACAATTATTAATTATTCACAGTTGCTAAAAACGAACTATTATGCTAATATAAATATATATTGATTTTATTAAGGGAAAAAGATGGATAAGCTTTGGAAAAATAAATTAAGGAACATTGAGCCATATGTTCCCGGAGAGCAGAGCAAGGAAAAGGATATCGTTAAAATCAATGCAAACGAAAATCCCTATCCCCCCTCCCCGTCGGTGCAAAAGGCGATCAATGATTTTAATTGCGGCAAATTAAGATTTTATCCCGATGCAAACGCCTCTGAATTTAAGGGCGCAATTGCGGATTGTTATGAGCTTGGGGCTGAAAATGTTTTCATCGGCAACGGCTCGGACGACNNCCTTTCAGGCGTTTTTCAACAGCGAAAAGCCGATTGCTTTTCCGGATATTACTTACAGCTTTTACCCCGTTTGGTGCAGGATGTTTGAAATTCCGTTTAAAACCTATCCTCTGGGCGAGGATTTCAGAATTAACGCCGAGGATTATAAGGAAGTAAACGGCGGTGTTATTATCCCTAACCCGAACGCGCCGACCTCCATCGGCGAAGGCAGGGCATTTATTGAAAAGCTGCTGGAGTATAATCCGGACAGCATTGTTATTATTGATGAGGCATACGTTGATTTCGGCGGATATTCGAGCGCGGAGCTTGTTAAAAAATATGACAATCTGCTTGTCACCGGCTCCTTTTCAAAAAGCAGAAGCCTTGCAGGCATGAGAATCGGATATGCGCTTGGCAGCAAGGAGCTTATCGGCGTGCTGGAGGCTGTTAAAAATTCATATAACAGTTACACGGTTAACAGCATTGCAATGGCGGCTGGCACGGCGGCGATTAACGACCGCGAATATTTTAACGAAACCGTTTCAAAAGTTATTGCAACGCGCGAAAGGGTTAAAGCAGAGCTGGAAAGGCTTGGCTTTAAGGTGCTCCCATCGCAAACGAATTTCCTTTTTGCAACCCATGAAAAGCATTCAATGAAGAATTATTTTGAATGGCTGAAGGAGCAAAAAGTTTTCATAAGATATTTTAATTTGCCGAGGATTGATAATTATGTTCGCATAACAATCGGCACAAATGAGGAAATGAATATATTTCTTACCAAAACCAAGGAATATATTGATTCATAAATAAAACAAAGGGGAAAATTTATGGCAGGTAATGGACAAAACAAGGTAAAGAAGCTCTTTACCGAAATTAAAACTCACTGGAGTAAACCTGCACCCGGGAAATATGTTCCTTACAAGGAGTATCTGAGCATACTTTTCGGTTCCGGAAGCAACTATGCAGCATCCAAAATTCTGGAATACATAGCTTTCGGCGCAGGCTGTTATCTGATGATGTATCATTATCAGCTTCCGTATATCACATATTCGGTTATCGGGCTGATAAATATGCCTCTCGGATATCTCTGGGCAATCCTTTGGTGGATTGTTAGTGACAATCTGGGCTTCTTGCCAAAACGAACGGAGAAAAAGCTATACTTCGTTTACGTTGGTTCGGCGCTTCTCGGATTATTTATGATTTTCTTTGATTTCACGCCGTATCTCAATCCAAGCAACACAATTATTGCAACGCTTAATTCCTTCAGAGGAATTTCGGCGGCATCCTCCATTAAGATTTTAGGAACCTTTATCCTGAACTCAGGCTGGAAGGGCGCGCGCAACATTTTCTGGAGAAAGAAGCTTATTCCCAAATTCGGCAGATATAAGTATTCACTTTATTGCGATTACATCCCGATGAACGTAATGGTTATTTTAATCGGCTGGCTTCCGTTCTATTCCACAATAGGCGATGAGGTTACCAGAGTTTGGGTTGCAAACCTTCTCTTTGCAATTTACAGCGTATTCGGCTTCGGCAACAACCTTGAAATGTGTTGCCAGAATATTTCGCCGAATGTTCGCGAAAGAATTTTTGTTAGAGCATATCCGATTAAGCTTTCGCATCTGTTCTATTCAATTTTAGCTATCCTTATTCCGGTATTTATCGGCATGACTAAGGATAAGTGGGCAGATATTGCCGTATTCAAATGGATTATTCCGGGTATCTTCTTCACCTTCTCAACGCTTACGGTTATTCTTGCAGGCAAGATTAAGGAAAGAATTCCGCAGCCGCCGCTTGAAAAGAAGGTTAACATCAATATCTGGGACGGTATGTTTGGCGTTATGCGAAACAAATATAAGTGGACCTTAACAATCGTTGGCCTGCTTGATTCGCTCGGCAACGGTATGCTTGCTTTCACAACAATTCTTTATCTTTACACATTCCGCTTGAGCGGACTTGCATATTCGCTTATAGTTGCGCTTGTTTCCTTTGCGGGAACACCGCCTGATTTCTTTACGCCTTACTTTATAAAGAAATTTACTTATAAGCAGATTATGATTTTCTATCAG
>DCTO01000065.1:14426-15133 GCA_002329285.1 Ruminococcaceae bacterium UBA1438 | reverse complement strand
CTGTTTATTATGGAAATGTGCAAAGCCGTTCCCACCTCTGTCGGCCACGATATGGATATCCGTATCAGTGACTATCAGATGTATCTTTCAGGCGAGAGGCTTGAGAATTTCTCAGGCGTATTCGGCTGGTTCACCGGTCCTATTACAACCTTCGTTGGTCTGATTATTCCTCTGCTTATGCTCAGAGGCGGATTTAACTCTAACTTTGATGTTCTGTTTATTGACGAATCAAGAAGCCGAATTATTGTTGTTCCGATTATAATGGATATTATCGGATATATTCTTATGTCTATCCCGTATTTCTTCTGGGACTACGATGATAAAAAGCAAAATGCCGTTATGGAGGTTTTACGCCGCCGCGAAGAGGTTACCAGAAAGCAAACGGAAGAGGGCGACGACAGCACTCCTGAGGAAAATGCTGCCGCTGCACTTGAGGCAGCCGAGGAAGTTGAAAACGAAGCAGTGGAGGTGATGTCATGAGTAAAAAGAATAAAAAGAACACACCTGAAGCAGTAGAGGAAAAGGCTGACGATTTTCTTGCTCAGGAAGCAAAAGAAGCTGCCGAACAGGCGCCTGAATATACACTTGACATCCCTGACGACGAGGTTTGGACATATCATATTGAAGGGCTTCAGGCTCCTAAAATCGGCGCATCATACGATAATGCAAAGAAACTGAAAGTGCTTGTTGTTGTAACTCTGCTTATT
>DCTO01000065.1:0-14373 GCA_002329285.1 Ruminococcaceae bacterium UBA1438 | reverse complement strand
TTGATTTCGTTGACGGCGACCCAAACAAGCCGATTACCGCCCTGCACGATTACGCATTCAACTGCGATGGCACTATCGAAAGGCTTTATATCGGCAAGGACGTTAAGCAACTTGACGGCAAATCAATCTATTCCTGCTGGAATGTTCAGTATGTTGAGATCGATGACGAAAATCCGTATTACTGCGACGTTGACGGCGTTGTTTACACAAAGGATATGACAGAGATTATCTTCTATCCAACCGATTATGACAGAACGCTGAGAATCAAAGAGGGCTATGCTCACCTGGTTTGGGAATGCGAGGTTTGCGGCAGGCAGTACGACCCGGAGGTTGGCGACCCCGATAACGGAATTGCCCCGGGCACTTTGCCGACGGAATTCCCGGAGGATTTCAAATGCCCCGGCAACGGCAAACCGTGCGATTCAAAAACAAACAGCTATTACCAGGCTTGCCATCCTGATCTTTTTGATGATGACGGCAATGAGATGTGGGAGCTTTGGGGAACGACAGAGAAATACGATGAGGCTTTCTTTGAGGAATATAACCTCAAAACAAGAACATACATCATTCCTTCAACCGTTACCAAGATCGGCCAGCTTGCATTTGCATATTCAAACATTACAGAGCTTTATATTCCGGAGGGCGTTACCGAAATCGGTGCGCAGGCAATCTTTAAGAATGAGATTTTAAGGCATATCTATTCTTATAAGACCGAAACCCCGATCACCGGCACCTTCTATGACACCCTGCCCGAGCTCACCAATGTTTATAATTCACTGCCCGATGGGCTTGAAACAATCGGTTCAGATGCTTTCTATCATCTCAGAGGGCTTGATTATATCTATATTCCGTCTTCCGTTAAATCCATCGGCCACCACTGCATGTGGGAAGCTATTTACAAGGATGATAACACTAAAGACCTTGTTGGCATAACAGAGGTTAACGTTGCTGCCGATGAGGAAACCTTTAAGAGCAACTGCGAGCTTGGCGAAAGCTGGCTCCCGGAATACAACAACGGCTTATTCAGCAAGAAGGTTCCCGTTAACTATTCAGCTGAAAGGCAATAATTAATAAGGAGTAAAATTTATGGCTAAATACGTATGCGATATCTGCGGTTATGAATATGACCCTGAAATCGGAGATCCCGATAACGGCATTGAGCCCGGCACACCTTTTGAGGATTTGCCCGAGGATTGGGCTTGCCCGCTTTGCGGAGTTGGGAAAGACAGCTTTTCGGAAGCTTAATTAAACTAAAAACCCTGATGCATCAAGCATCAGGGTTTTGTTTTCTATAGGGGATTAATTGAAGCTGAATTCGCCGTTTGAATAATCAACCGTGCATTTATCACCGGCATTGATTTTACCCTCAAGAATATGCTCTGAAAGCGGGTCCTCAATCTTTTGCTGAATTGCGCGGCGAAGCGGCCTTGCTCCGTAAACCTTATCAAAGCCTGCATCCGCGATTGCCGTGATTGCCTCATCTGTGAAATCAATCTCTATCTCCATATCCTTTAATCTCTTTTGCAGAGTTTTAAGCATACGGCGCGCAATTTCCTTAATATCCTCTTTTTCAAGCTGACTGAAAACAATGATTTCATCAACTCTGTTAAGAAATTCGGGCTTAAAGGTGCGCTTTAAATCCTGCATAACAAATTCTTCAATATTCTTGCCGGAATCCGAATCCTCACCGAAGCCGAGAGATTTCTTTCCATCAACAATCTTTGATGCGCCGACATTTGAGGTCATTATGATAATCGAATTCTTGAAAGAAACCTTGCGCCCCTGCGAATCGGTGAGCACACCATCCTCCAAAATCTGAAGCAGCATATTGAAAACATCGGGATGAGCCTTTTCAATCTCATCAAAAAGCACAACCGAATAAGGCTTGCGGCGGATTTTCTCGGTGAGCTGGCCGCCGTCATCATAACCGACATAACCGGGAGGCGAGCCTATGAGCTTGGAAACCGTGTGCTTTTCCATATATTCGCTCATATCAAGCTTAATGATTGCCTCCTCATTGCCGAACATTGCCTCTGCCAGCGCTTTGCAAAGCTCTGTTTTGCCGACGCCGGTTGGGCCGAGGAATATGAAAGAGCCGAGCGGCCTTGCGGGATTTTTGATGCCAACCCTGCCGCGCCTGATTGCGCGGGCGATTGAGGAAACCGCCTTATCCTGGCCGACTATTCTTTCGTGCAGAATCTGCTCCATATTAAGCAGCTTTTCGGATTCCTCCTTTGTGAGCTGGGTTACCGGAATTCCGGACCATGAGGAAACCACATTTGCAATATCCTCCGTGCTGATTTCCATAACCTCACGGGTTGAGGAATTTTTCCATTTTTCCTTTTCCTCCGAAAGCAGCGTTTGAAGAGACTGCTGCTTATCGCGAAGCTTTGCGGCATTTTCATAATCCTGGGAATGCACTGCCGTTTCCTTCTCCTGCTCAAGGCGCTTGATTTCGCGCTCCATTTCCTTGAGATTTGGCGGCGCAGTGAACGCCTTTAAGCGAACGCGGGAGGCTGCCTCATCAATAAGGTCTATTGCTTTATCGGGTAAAAAGCGGTCTGCAATATAGCGGGAGCTCATTTTTACCGCTGTGTCAATTGCCTCATCGGTGATTTTAACCTTATGGTGAGCCTCGTATTTATCGCGAAGGCCCTTTAAAATCTCAACGGTTTCCTCCTCGGTCGGCTCACCAACCATAACGCTTTGGAAACGGCGCTCAAGCGCGGCGTCCTTTTCAATATTCTTTCTGTATTCATCAATTGTGGTTGCGCCGATGACCTGGATTTCTCCCCTTGCAAGCGAGGGCTTGAGGATGTTTGCCGCATCAACTGCGCCCTCTGCCGCACCTGCGCCCATAATTGTGTGAACCTCATCAATAAAGAGGATAACGTCCTTTGCGGCCTTAACCTCATCCATTGCTTTTTTAATGCGCTCCTCAAAATCGCCGCGATATTTTGTGCCGGCAACCATTGAGGTTAAATCAAGGGCGACGATTTTCTTGCCCTCAAGAAGCTCCGGCACCTCGCCCTTAACGATTTTCAGAGCAAGTCCCTCTGCAATTGCGGTTTTGCCGACGCCCGGCTCACCAATCAGGCAGGGGTTGTTTTTAGTGCGGCGGGAAAGAATCTGAACTACCCTTTCAATCTCCTTTTCCCTGCCGATAACGGGGTCTATTTTGCCGTCCCTTGCCTCTTCAGTTAAATCCTTGCCGAATTCATCAAGGGTTGGAGTGCTGCTTTTGCCTTTTTTGGAAGCGCCCTTGCCGGATTTACCCTGTGTGCCCTCACGGCTGAGATCGGTGACAAGCTCCTGAAAAAGCTGTTCCTCATCAACGCCAAGGGAGTTCAGGAGCTTAACAGCGCTTGAATCAGAATCTCTTAAAAGCGCAAGGATTAAATGCTCTGTGCCGACAAAGGAATTGCGCATTCCCCTTGCAATCTGAAAGCCCATTTCAATAATGCGCTTTGCATTGGGCGTGAATTCATCGGGCGAAAGCCTTGTTGGGCTGCCGACACCGATATGCTCGCGGATGAGAGCATCAAGCTCGTCGCAATCCGCTCCGTGCTCCTCAAGCAGCTGCGCGCCCATACCGCTGCCCTCTTTTAATATTCCGAGCAAAATATGCTCTGAACCTATATAATTGTGGCCATAGCCCTCTGCGGATTTAATGGCCAGATTTAATGCATCATTTGCCTTTTGTGTGAAATTGCTGAATTTATACATTACAATCACCTTCTTTGATGATAATTATATTTACAGCTTTGCTCTCACAATCTCTGCGCGGAGCTTCGGAGCAAGCTCCGGCGTGCCTTCGCTGTCTGAATCCGAAAGCACGGTGCCATCCGCCAGATTATGAATAAGCCAGCCGATTGTGTTAACCTCGGTTTCAAAGAAACCGAGAGCAACGCCGAGACGGACATCGGAGATGAGCGAAATGAATTCGGCAAAGCCAAGCTTGCGCGCCATTTTAAGCGTGCCCATACTGCGATAAAGCCTATCCTCCCAGCGCTCGCTGTTTTTCATTGTTTCCCTGAGATTGCGCTCCTGAAGAATAATCTGCGCCGCAACGGAATTCATATTTTCAATTGCCGCAGCCTCTGTTATTCCGAGGGAAAGCTGATTTGTTAAAACGTAAAACGCGCCGTTTTCCTTATACATCGGGCGCAGTGATATCCCAAGCTTACCAACCATTGAAGCAAGCCTTCCGATGCCGCCGTTTTCCTTGAGAGCAGGAAGATGAAGCCCGATTGAGGCTTTCATTCCCGTGCCGATGTTCATCGGACTTGCGGTTAAAAAGCCAAGCCTTTCATTAAACGCAATCGGCAGATTCTCAATAAAAACATCATCAATTCTGTTTGCCTTTTCATACGCCGATTTCAAATCAAGGCCGGAGGCAAAGGCAGTTATTTTGATATGGTCCTCCTCGCAGAGCATAACTGATGCGCTTTCATCATGCGAAAACAGGAAGGCGCCCTTCTCCTTTGCAAATTCAGGGCTTATTGCCTGCTTTTCAGCATAAGAAATTGCTTTGATATCCGACGCCGAGCTTAAATCAATCAAATTAAATTCGCCCGCCAGCGGAGAATTTTTAACTGTTGCAAAAAGCTTTTTAACGGTTCCCCTTTTTACCTCGGGGCTCATTTTGCTTTTAAAGGGAGTGTCTTTAAGATTTCTTGCAAGGCGTATTTTTGAAAACAAAACAACATCATTATCCGCGCCGACGCCGTTATACCAACAATTCATTTTTAACCCTCCTGTGAAATCTCTTTGATTTTATCTCTGAGAACAGCAGCATCCTCAAAGCGCTGTTCCTTGATTGCCTGCTTCAGCTCCTTTTTCAGGGAGTGAAGATCATTGCCCCGGGGCTCTGCGCTGTCTGCTGAGGTGTTAACCTCCGGCTCATCCTCAACCTCTGTGTAGCTGATGTTCTTTCCGATGTGGCTTGCCTTACCGTGAAGCTTAACGATTGAGGGCTCCAGCTTATCGGAGAATTTTGAATAGCAATTTGCGCAGCCAACCTTTCCGCTTTTAACGATATCATTAAAGGTTGAGCCGCAGGTTTCGCATCTTTCAATTCCCGAAAGCAAATTCATTGCGGGAATACCTGCGCCGAGCAGACTGCCGAAGAAGCTATCCTTAAATAAACTCTCTGTGCTGAACTCCTCCATAACGCCAAGCTCCCTTGCGCATTCGCTGCAAAGATGCATTTCTGTTTTTTCGCCGTTTATATTTTTTCTGATGTGGGTTGTTGCTTCCCTTTCATTACAATGCTGGCATTTCATAATTAATCATCCTTTCTGAATAAGTATGGTAATTTTTATTGATCCTTAATCAATATATGCAAGCAGCATTTGCTTAAACTGCTTTGCACGAACCATATTTTTTTCCTTTGCTTCAATGCCCTTGAAATTTGAATCGGCCGTTGCCGCAATAAGAAGCTTTTCGCTTCTTTCATCAATCAGGCTTTGATAATTAAGATTATAAATCTGCGCCCTTGCCGTGCGCTCATCAAGCTCCTCGCCGATGCTGTTAATCAGCGCCACGATTGCGGAATCCTTTGAATTTGCGCGGGTTATATAAATGCAGCCACCGCCGCCCCTGCGGCTTTCAATGCGATAGCCCTGCTCCGGGGTGAAACGAGAGGTTATAACATAATTAATCTGGCTTGGAACACAACCGAGACGGGACGCCAAATCATTGCGCCTGATCTGAATCGTTGATTTATTATCATCAAACATATCAAGAATCATATCCGCGATAATATCTGACATATTCACCTTTAATCACTTCCCTGAAAACGGATTATTCAAAAGTCTTTTGTTTTGTCAAAGCGGATTATCATTACTTTTGACTTTGACTTTCCTTGACTTTCTATCGTTATATTAGCACAAAGGTCAAAGAAAGTCAAGAGTTTTTTTGACTTTTTTTGACCATTATTTTTGCACACAAAAAACCTACAAGATAATGCTACGGGTGGATAAGGAAGTATAAAAAACTTAATACATTCGTGGCATTGCAGAGGTAGAAATCAAGACATCAATCGAAAGGTTGGTGTCTTTTTCTATGCCTAAAAATCCGCACATTCGTATAATATAAATCCTTTTGCTACAATGTAGTCAAAGGAGGAAAGATTATGAAAACTACATTTTATCTTGCACTTGATGATGTCGAACGTAGTATGCTTATCCGCTCACTCAATAGTCTGAGAAACAGACTAATGGCACAAAGCAACAATACCGACGGGGTTGATGATGTTCTTGTGAAGGTCATTAGAGCAAAGAAAAAGAAATACAAAATAATTTATACGGAGGTTTGATTACCATGAAAGAAACGAAAGTGCGTTATCAAAATCAAGGTGATTATCAACTGCCTTGCATTACTGGCAAAGAACAAAAAGAACTACATATCGGCGTGTGGGCAAACCGTCACAGACAGTACCTTAAACAACATAATCGAATATCCTATTGGATTTCATACGCACAGAATTATGCTCAAAGTATAGGCTTAACTCTTGATGAAACAGCCACCGAATGTTGGGATAACCCTATATCCGCTAATGCAAACAACAAAAATATCGGCGCTGATATTGAAAGCAGATTGAGCAGATACAAGAACACCGAAGAATTTTCATCGGTGTGGATATGGGCAGAAAAATTATCCGATACACAGTATGAACTCTACATCGGATACGCATAAAAATTGAGCACGGATTGCAGAATACTCTGTTGTCCGTGCTTATTTTTCGTTTGATATTTAATTTTGAATGTATAAACTGCCACAGATAAAAAGGTGTGTAGAGTCTTAGCGAGCAGACCGGTTGGATAGCCAAACGGTAATCTGCCCGCTTTCTGCACATACTGAGCGAGCAGACCATTTATGGACAGGTTGTCCAAAACGGTGCTGTCGCTCGTGCTTTCAGCGAGCAGTGTATTTGGACTGCCCACTCCCAAATACCTCGTTAGGGTGACGCCCTAAGACCCGATACCAAAATGTTTTTCCGTTTTAAATTTGTTTAAGCTTTTCTTTGATAATATCTAAGCTACGCTGCCTTGAATTATCTTCTGAAAAGCCGGCGACAATTTCCTGCATTGTTTCAGAACTCCAATAAATTTTCAATTTTTCTTTTGCACGAGTGATTGCAGTATAGAAAATACCGTGTGTAATTTTCTCTGCGTTGCTGCTCGGAATAACGACTTTAACCGATTTGTATTCTAAGCCTTGTGCTTTATGAATTGAAACTGCATAAGCTAGTTGAAACGGCACTATAGTCTTTTCACGATCTTCTTCTGTCATTTCCTCATCAAATGCAAGCACATCAAATCGTATACGTGTTCCATCCTCAATTGTATCAACAAACTCCAGACCATCATTTTGGCAATCTTTTTCCGTTAAAAAAATAGCAATATCAACTGTAAATATAATTTTTTCTTTGTTTTTGTCGATCCGAATGATTCTCCCCTTCAAGTTGTTGTATAGTAATGAAAATCTATTTGTATCATTGAATAGTATTGGATCTCCGGCCTTATATTTCCAATCCCTCCAAGTAACAGCTTTCTCCGTGTTAGCATTCTGAAAATAGCTATTCATATTATTCAAGCCAAATTTACCATCATAATTTAAACAAAGAATTACCTCATCTTTTACCTCACAATTGAATATATTTTCTCCGATATTCTCAGAAAACGGACCATCAATCACAAGTTTCTCTGTAATTAGCGGACCTTTGCTACGAACTTCTTTCCATAGTTCAATGAGATCCTGGTCTTTAGTTCGCCAAGTGCTTAGGAGTTCAACATTTGCGCCTTGCGATTTTATTAAATCCTTGGCGTATGAAAACCAATTGCCAAATTCGATAGACTCAATTTGATAGATATCTCCAGCAAGTACCAGAAATGTATCAGGGCGCATTTTCTCAAGGAATACTTTCATAACTCTGTTGTCAATCGTGCTACATTCATCCACAAAAATAATATCATAATCTGGAAGATTCACTCGCTTCGTAAAACTGTCTATACTCACAAAGCTTGCATCTACGCCCGGATTTTCAATTCTTCTTTTTAAGTTCTGTAACGCCGTATGTGTTTTGGTGAGAAAAAGTTTTCGACGGCCCGCCATCATTGTTGAGATCATATTGATAAGCGTTGTCTTTCCGGTACCGGCAGCTCCATAAATAAGAAGCAACCTAGAACTCACAAACGCATACTTAAGCGCCGCTTCTTTCTTTAAATCCGAGAACACCATCTCACTTTTTCTTAGATATCTTTCGTTAAACTCTTTTTGCCCTTTATTAGGAATATGCGACATCTCCAAAAGCTTCTTCAAAATAAAGAGGGTTGACTTTTCATAAGAATCAATGTACGCCACATCGTCTTTTACGGAAATTCCATAGCCCTGACTTTTCTCCCAAGAGTCTAGCTGTTCGTTATATTTTTGGATTGATGATTTAGTAAGTTTTGAATCGATATCACAATATATTTCTCCGGTTTCCTGAATGTATTTCATAATGGTCCAGTATGGAATAGCATCCTCTGTTTTTTTCCTTTCTACAACACTTGCCAAATATTTAGCTTGATTAGCAGTGCTTGTTTTACTGCCGGCCAAATCAGATATTAGCGGATTGCGCTCGAATGGAAGGCATTTGCGCGACAAAAACAAATCATCACACTTCCATTGTGGGCTGAATTGTGAAGGCATAACGCGCTCCATCAATTCTTCTCGCAGGTTTAACAATAAATAGCGAACTGTATATCTACCGAAAAGATTAGAGTCTGCAGAATAGTTATCTCTCAACTTCTGCAATACATCCTTAAAATAGCTGGTTTTGGAATGTTGATAAACTGCTTCAAGAACGCCAGAAAACTTCACTTCACGAAGATCTATCATTTCCAGAAAGTTCATACCGGTTACTGTAAGAAAGCGCATTAGCGCATCATATTCTCCGTAGTTAGACGAAAGTTTGAGCGACATTTTTAGTATCCTACCCAGTTTATTTAAGCATCTGGGATCAATAGAGACTTTCCATGCTGTAACGATCTTAATCTCTGTATCAATTCCCCACAGGTTAATTGTTGCAGGCACATATTCAATTTGTATGGAATAGCTGGTAGAAATATTTTGCTGTGTATATACTGTAATGCGGTTAAACTTCGATGCGTAAATACCGGCTTGTTGTAACGTCACTTCAAAATATCTTTCAGTTCCAATATAGAACGGCATTTTTTTCTGAACATAAAATCTTGCGGAACTGCGGTTTGCTAGTTCAAATTTTGCAGTGCTAAATGCTTTTGCAACAAGCTCATAATACTGCTTATCCTGTTCATCGGCTCCGGTATATGCAAGAAAATTCTCCAAATTATTGAGTACTGTAATGCCGTAATTTTCATGAAGAGACTTTCGTATTTGCCACATAAAGTTATAATATTTCAGCATTAGTCTTTCTGACTGGCCATCATCGGGAATTCGTCGTCCAATGTATTGCAGACCTCGATAGAAATTTCCTAAATATTTGGTTTCAATGTTTAAGAAAGAATGCTCCCACGCAAACGCTACGCTTGGATACTGATGCCCATCACTTATAGCATTAAGCAAAAGAGCAGAAACACATAAATCATCAAGTCTTGTCAATATTCGTCTGGATACATTATCTCTGTTTGGGTTGAGTATATCTAATCGTTCAATACTATCTGTAATTTCTTCATCACAAGCTCGAATTATACGCTTTATTTCGTTTTCAGAGTAGGTATGACGTCCCAGTTGATTCACAAATGAATGATGCTCAATAATTTCTTCTAATCGTTCACAAAATGTTAGAACGCTGTCATCGTTGTTTAGAATCTCTTCTTCAGCTTGAAAGTTAATTGTTGTACTGTCTTTAGCAAAGTCTATTGAATTAAGAAAGTCAACAGACATATACTTCCAAAAAACTCTCTCATTGCCTCTATCGACTGGATTAAGGACTACGAATAGAATTCCAGGATCAAACGACACCTTATTGCATATAAAAGCAGGAAAAGCAAGATCCTTCAAAGAGTATTTTATAGTTCCATCTTTTTCACTGTAATTGCGCGTTCCTTTGATTTGAACATAAAGGGTCTGCTTTGGTCGCCTAGAAATTTCAGGGCTTGGGACAAATTCAAAGGTGCCGTCGTGATTAGGCCATTTGTCATCGGTGGAAAATGACGGATTTATTCTTCCACTTGAACGAAGAAATGATTCCAAAACAGAGACGGCTGCTCGATCGTCATCAGATCGCTCTGTATGGGTCTTAATATGTTTTTCAATGTTTTCATTAGACTGGTTAATCATAATTATTTACCACTCCACTAAATCAGAATAAATTAGCACATTTTAATGTTTTTTGCAATCCGTCTTACAACCGGCACCACTACTGTATTTCCGCATTGTTTATACATGCTCTTTATAGGTATATCAGGGAAATCGAAAGTTGCCGGAAACCCCTGTAAAGAAAGACACTCTTTTGGTGTTATTGTCCTAATTCCGAAGTTGTCTTTGATAATAGGCACACGGTTATACCATGTTCCCATATTTGCTTTAAGCGTAAAAGATATTCCGTCCTTGCTCTTTTGAATGCCGTAATCGGAAAATCTGTATATTTGATTTTCATCGGTAATTGCGGCTTTCATTTTTTTATATTGTACCGACTTTTCATCAAGATAGAATTTATCGTCTGCACGTATTGAGCGGTCAATAACATCAAATATATGCTTTTTCAGCGGTTGCTCCTCGGGAAATTTGAATTTGTTGCACATCTCAAAATCCTTGAAAGCAACGATATATGTTCTTGTTCTGTGCTGCGGTATTCCGTAATTACACGCATCTGCAATAATGTATCTTATGTAGTAATTCCTTTCCGACAGTTCGTTGTGAATGCGGTTAAATGTTTTTCCGTTGTCGTGTTCTGTAAGGTTTGCAACATTCTCAAGAAAAATTATTTCCGGTTTCCTTTCGTCCGCAAATCTCATTATATCAAAGAACAGATTGCCTCGCTCATCTTCAAAGCCTTTCTTATTTCCGCACACCGAAAAGGATTGACACGAAAAGCCGGCAGTCAAAATATCGAAATCAGGGGTAGACGAAGCCTTGATATTTCTAATATCGCATTCGGACAGTATCGTGTCGGGGAAATTATGTCGATATGTTTTACAGGCATCTTTATCTATTTCATTTGCCCAAACAATTTCAAATCCCGCTTGTGCAAACGCTAAATCTATTCCGCCGATACCTGCAAATAAACTACATACTTTTGGCTTAGCAACTTTCATTTTATGAATCTGACCTGTAAGTTCAGCTTAAGATAATACCTTCCATTATCTTTGTAAATAAAACCGAATTCGTGGCGTGATGTACTTGCAGTCTCGAATTTTGTATTATTTATCAAATATGTTTCGAATTCGTTTCGGTTAAACAGATGGTAACACAACACTTCTCCGTCTTCTCTTACTATAATATAGCCTCCCGTTGCATCTGCGGTACCGTCCCAAACTTTTGACGGAAGCATACCAAGAGCGCATTCGGCAAGGAATTTTTTGAATTTATATTCGTAAAACGGATGCCCCTTTGATAAATCATATCCGACAGGATTATGTAAACTCAATGATTCAAGAGAATTCTTTACGGTATTGACCCCGGATGAATAATACTCTTTAAGCATATAAGCACAAATTTCTGGTAGGTCTCCGTCAATAAGTTGCAAATTGCTTTCAAAAATTCCGTTTTCCATTGAGTTGTATTTAATTTTACATTGATTGCAGTTTAGCACATCAAACTTATCCTTGAATTTCTTTGAACAGGTATTAAACTCATTCATTAAATCATCATTGATATTACCGATTACTTCAAAAATAAAATTTGTTGTTTTTCCGGCATTAACAAGAGTGGAAGGACTGCCCAATCTTGATTTTATACTGAATCCTTGAACGGTTTCATAGCCTGTATTTATATCGTGAATTTTTATTCGAATATCGGCTTTATCGGTTGATTTTGCTTTAAGAACACCGATTTTAAGGGTATCAAGAAATTCTTCTGTATCGGGCAGTTCAAAAGCAGAAGCAGTCGTACCTATAATTTCTTGATAAAGAACATCGGCGGCATTTTTGAATTCGCTGCAAGGCAATGTGAGTAATATATCATTGTCATCGGTTTTTACAACAGAAATTGTATCGTCAACTCTGTTTATTCTAAACTCAAGAGTGCCGATAGGCTCGGTACGAATAATGTTTATAATGTTATAAAACATATCGTCTTTTTTATTAAGTTCGGCATCCGCCGCATATAATTTCTTAATTTCGAGCAAACGAAGAAAAGCGTATATCTCGCTCCATTCGCCCTTATTACCGGATAATTTAGGCATTATCAAGTACCTCCTTAATTTGCTTTGCAATGGCTTCAATAACATTTACCGTAACACTGTTTCCGAATTGTTTATACAGATGAACATCTGCAAGCGGAAGATTGAATGTATCGGGAAAGCCTTGTAGACGAGCCCACTCACGCGGAGTCATCTTTCGGATACCTTCTTTATTAATTTCGCCTTTGATATGCGTTGTAGGCGTTAAATTCTTTTGACGCTTATCTATAAGCAGATTTCGTTCTCTGCCCATGCCGCCGCATACTATCGCACCTGCTATACCGTCCCACTCTCGGATTTCATATCCGAAACCGTTTCCTTTCGCTTCGTGGCGGGCTNNTTTGTGTCTTCGCAATGTTTCCACATAAACATCACTTAAATAATATTTTGCCGGTACAGGTTTTTCCTCAACAATATCTTTAATTCGTTTTGTATCATCGGTTGCCTTTGGAAATTCAAATTCTTCCGGCGCTATATCGTTTCTGAAAGCAACAATATATATTCTTTCTCTGTTTTGAGGAACGCCGAAGTCCTTGCTGTTCAAAACTTCGCTGAATACTTTATATCCCAAATCTTCAAATGTTTTTCTGATTATTTCAAATGTTCTGCCCCTGTCGTGAATTTTAAGCCCTTTAACATTTTCGCAAAAAATCACGCTCGGCTTATGATATTCGCAAATTCTTGCAACATCCATAAACAAAGTACCTCTGCAAAGTCCTTTGTAATTATCGTCAAAGCCTTGTCTTTTTCCAGCAAGGCTGAATGCCTGACACGGAAAACCGGCAAGACATATATCAAATTGAGGGATATCACTTTCGTTGATTTTTGTTATATCACCGGAAATCTCAAAACTATCGTCAAAATTTGCTTTATATGTTTTTTGTGCATATCCATCCCATTCGCTTACAAAAACAGTACTGATTTCATCTCCGAATGCTCTTTCAAATCCGAGGCGGATGCCGCCGATTCCTGCAAATAAATCAATAGATTTATATTTAGCCATTGTTACTTTTTACCGTCCTTTCAATCTCATCGGCACACGCCTGTAAGTTCTTTTTGATGTCATTACCCCAAAATCTCAACACAGTCCAGCCTGAATTTTTGAGCGTTTCATTTACTTCATAATCTCGTGCGATATTTCTTTCGATTTTGGGAATCCAAAATTCTTGGTTTGATTTGAATTCATTTTTCTTGTTGTCCCAATCATAACCGTGCCAAAACTCACTGTCACAAAAGACCGCAACTTTTTTACCGATAAAAACAATATCGGGCTTTCCAAATACCTTCTTGCAATTCTTTTGATAACGCAAGCCCCTTGACCATAGTTCTTTTCTTAACATTACCTCAATTTTTGTATCTTTTGATTTAACCTGTTGCATATTGTAAGTGATTTGCTCTTTTGTTTTATGCATCGGTTAGTTCCTCTCTGTCATTATAAAATTCGCATATATCACCTATGTCGCATTCAAGTGTCTCACATATTTTCATCAGAACTTCCATACTGACAAGTTCGTCCTTACTGAGTTTAGCCACAGAATTGCTGCTGATGTGGGCTTTTTCTCGTAACTGGTATTTTTTCATCTTTTTATCAATCAGTATTTTCCAAAGTTTATCATAACTGACTTTCATAGCCTGCCTCCTTGTCATTATGCAATTATTATATCACTAAAAAGGGCAGTTTTCAATACAATAAATTTGCAAACACCAATATTTTGTATTTACAGCCCTAAAAAATATATGGCTCATATAATCATCTGCTCATATCAAAAACTGTTAGTATGTATTGATTTCAGCCTTTTGGTACTATCTGGTCTTAGGGAAGCCCTAATAAATACCATTTGTCCAATGTAGATATACAACCGGTATGCTCGATTCGTTTATGTAAAAATTTAATAGCATTTCAACCACTTTCTCCTCTCAGTTCGATGAATTGAGAGGAGATTTTTTGTTTTCAAAAGAAATTTTCAAAAATATTTGCGAAAACACCCCCCAAGAATCGTTTC
>DCTO01000097.1:166-10807 GCA_002329285.1 Ruminococcaceae bacterium UBA1438 | reverse complement strand
TTTTAATAAATATATAATAATATAATATAGCGGACTTTAACAAATATGCAGACTGCACAAATATATTATTCCCGCGCTATTGCATTAAGCCCGTTTTTTTGATAAAATAACTGAAAATCAAACATTTTTTGAGGTGAACTATGCTAAAAAAAAGAGGTGCGGGCGTGCTTTTCCACATCAGCTCCATGCCAAGCAATTACGGCATCGGCGTTTTCGGCAGCGAAGCACGGCACTTTATTGATAAAATCAGCGATATGGGCTTTTCCTACTGGCAGGTTTTGCCCTTTAATCCGACGGACAGCGCAAACAGCCCTTACTGCTCCCCTTCCGCCTTTGCGGGAAATTACCTTTTCATCAACCCAAGGGGGCTTGTTGAAATGGGGCTTGCAACCGAGGAGGAGGCAGGCGCAAATCTTTACCACGGCACGCCATACACGGCGGATTATGAATTTGCCGCAGAAAAAAGGCTTGCGCTTTTAAAGAGCGCCTTTCTGAGGATTGACGAGAGCCTGGCAAAGGAAATCAAAGCCTTTGAGCTTGAAAATCCGTGGCTGACGGATTATGCCGTTTATATGGCGGCAAAGGAGGAAAATGAGCAAAAGCCCTGGTGGGAATGGAAATCAGAGCATTCTCATTATTTCACTTGCCTTGAAAACATCTTTTCCTTTG
This sequence comes from Ruminococcaceae bacterium UBA1438, assembly GCA_002329285.1. Lineage (GTDB taxonomy): Bacteria > Bacillota > Clostridia > Oscillospirales > Acutalibacteraceae > Eubacterium_R. The sequence goes on along the minus strand of DCTO01000097.1, from coordinate 10,138 downwards.
AGGAAAAGGCGGCGTTTTGGAAATTTGTTCAGTTCATATTCTTCAAGCAATGGTTTGAGCTGAAAAAATATGCAAACGATAAGGGCATTGCAATAATCGGCGATATGCCGATTTACGTTGCGATGGACAGCGTTGACACCTGGAGCAATCTGCCCCTTTTTGAGATTGACCCGAAAACGCTGCGCGCAAAAAAGGTTGCCGGCGTGCCGCCCGATTATTTCAGCGAGGACGGCCAGCTATGGGGCAACCCGATTTATAACTGGAAAGCGATGAAAAAAGAGGGCTATCAGTGGTGGCTTTCAAGAATCGGCACCGCACTGAAAACCTACGACGTTGTGAGAATTGACCATTTCCGCGCCTTTGCAAGCTATTGGGAAATTCCCGCCGAATCTGAAACGGCAAAAATCGGCGAATGGAAAAAGGGGCCGGGCATGGATTTATTCAACCGCGTATTTGAGGAATTTCCCGAAGCGCCGATTATCGCAGAGGATCTGGGCATCTTCGGCGAGGACGTTGTTAAGCTGCTGAAGGACAGCGGCTTCCCCGGAATGAAGGTTGTTCAGTTTGGCTTTGACCCGAATTCCGATTCAAGCCATATGCCCCATAACGCCGTGCCGAACAGCATTAATTACGTTGGCACGCATGACAACAACACCCTGCTGGGCTGGCTTTGGGAGGCAAGCGAGGCAGAGCGCCGATTTGCGCTTGATTACGTCGGCTTTTCCGGGAACAACTGGGGCGAGGGCGGATATCGCAGCCCAAGCTGCAGAAAAATAATTGAAACCGTTTGGCGCAGCGCATCAAACGTGGCAATCATTGCACTGCAGGATATGTGCGGCTTTGGTGCTGACGCAAGGATGAATATCCCCGGCGTGCCGGATTCAAACTGGCGCTTTCGCACAACGATGGACACCATTGATAATATCGACGCCGAATATTTCAAAAAAATCAATGCCCTGTTCAGGCGAATGTATAAAATTGAATTCAACAAATAATTCTGAATTTCTGATTGAGAATTAACATAAAAACGCTCCTTGCATAGAATGTTATGAAATTAGCTTTAAGCCTAATTCAAATATTCTGAAAAGGAGTTTTTTTATGCCCGATAATTCAATTATTGAAGCTGCTGACCGCTGCTTAAAAGAGGCTGTCTGCATAGACACCAAGCGGATTTATGACAGCTGCGTTTCCAAGGACTGCCTTGAAAATCTGAGAGCGATGTTTTTAACCGGCGATCAGAACACAATTGATAACGCGCAAACAATTAAAGCAAGAAGCTGCGAGGTTGCGGCGGTTTCTATTGACGTTGAAGAGGTTGCGTTTAACAGGGGCTATTACAGCGCGGACATCACTTATTTCTTCCGCATTTTATTTGATACTTACTCTGCGCCCTGCACCGTGCCGGAGCAGGTGACAGGATATGCCTCCTTCACCAAGAAATGCATTCTTTACGGCTCTGACGGCGATGTTAAGGTTTTCACCTCCAGCCCGATTGCAGATGAGCTTGAATGCCCGATTGCACCGCAATACACCAACCCCACAGTTAAGGTGCAAACCGTTGACCCGATTGTGCTTGACACTGATGTTGTTGACGCCTGCCGAGCAACGATTAACATTAACACAAACATCCCGAGCATCGTTTTTGCGGGCGATGCAAACGCAAAGCAGATTGCCGAAAGCTCACAGAGAGCAGTGCTTGTTACCCTGGGCTTATTCAGCATTATTCAGATGGAAAGGGACGTTCAGCTGCTTATCCCTGCATATGATTACTGCATCCCGGAAAAGGAATGCCGCTGCGATAATCAGAACCCCTGCGAGGCTTTCAGAAGCATCGATTTCCCGCTTGATGAATTCTTCCCGGTTGAGAGAAGCAATTCCTCCTGCTGCGATAATGACACCGGCGATGACGATTAAAAAAAAGAGAGGCGTATGCCTCTCTTTTTTCAGTTAAGATTTATAGTTTTTCTAACTTTGCAAAATTGGCCATGATCTTTTTGGTGCCGGCGCGGTCAAAAGCGATTTCAAGCAGCATATCGCCGCCCATTGCGGTGGCACTTAAAATAACGCCCGTGCCGAAGGTTTTGTGGCGCACCGTGTCGCCAACGGAATAGCTGGCGCCGCTTGATTTCTGCGCCTTAACCTGGCCGAATTTGTGAGCGGCGGCGGAGCTTTGAAGCGAGCCAAAGCCTGCGCCGGAAGCGAAGCTGCTTCTTGTGAAAGCGCCGCGCGGAGTGAATTCCTCCACGGTTATATCATCCGTTACGCTGAGCGGAATTTCACGCAAAAAGCGCGATGCCATATTGCGGTTCGTTGTGCCGTAAAGCATACGGCGGCGGGCATTGAGAAGATAAAGCTTTTCCTTTGCCCTTGTGATGCCGACGTAAGCAAGGCGGCGCTCCTCCTCAAGATCCTCTTCGCTGTAAATGGACTGATTGCCGGGGAAAATTCCCTCCTCCATTCCGGGGATGAAAACAATCGGGAATTCAAGCCCCTTCGCCGAATGCAGAGTCATCAGCACGACGGCATCGTCATCCGCGTTATAGGAATCAATATCCGCAACGAGGGCAACGTCCTCCAAAAAGGCGGAGAGATCAAATTCTTCATCCTCCTCCTGATAGCGGATAAACATTGAGGAAAGCTCCTGGATGTTATTCTTCCTGTCCTCCGCGGATTCCGGATCCTCATCAAGATAATCGAAATATTTGGTTTCGGCAAGGATTTCCTGCAGCAAATCGGAAAGGCTCATCCCCTCCTCAAGGCACTGCTGAAAATGCCTGATTAATTCAGTGAACGCCTTAAGCTTCTGGGCGGAGCGGAGCGTTTTTTGGAATTCATCGCTGCGCTCGCAAACCTCAAAGGCGGAGATGCCGAGCCCCGTTGATATTTCAAGGATATTTGCAAACATCGTTTCCCCGATTCCGCGCTTAGGAACGTTGATAATCCTTTGCAAACGCACGTTATCGGCGGGGTTATTAATCACCGCAAAATAGGAAACGATATCCTTGATTTCCTTGCGGTCAAAGAAGCGGTTGCCGCCTATAACCTTATGCGGAATTCCGCTTTTTGCAAGCGTGATTTCTATGTTTCTGGACTGAGCGTTCATTCGGTAAAGCACCGCGTGATCGCTCATTTTTTTGCCGTTTTCAACGTTTTTCAGAATTTCGGCGGCGATGAAATCGGATTCAGCCGCCTCATCCTCCAGCGTGTTGAAAATGATTTTATCTCCGCTGCCCGCATTGGTCCAGAGATTTTTGCCCTTGCGGTTGCGGTTGTTTGCAATGACGGAATTTGCCGCATCAAGAATATTTTGGGTGGAGCGATAATTCTGCTCCAGCCTGATAACCTCTGCGTTTTTATACCGGCTTTCAAAGCTCAGAATATTCTCAATCGTTGCGCCGCGGAAGCGATAAATGCTTTGATCGTCATCGCCGACAACGCAGATGTTTTCATACCCGCCCGCAAGCAGGGAAACGAGAATGTACTGGGCATGCGAAGTATCCTGATACTCATCCACCATAACGTATCTGAACTGGCGCTGATAAAGCTCCAGCACATCGGGATTTTCCTGAAGAAGCTTAACGGCGTTATAGATAATATCATCAAAATCCATTGCATCGGATTTCAGAAGCTCTTTTTGATAAAGCTCATAGCAATCCGCAATTTTTGCCTTGCGAAAATCATTTTGGGAATATTTTTTATATTCCTCTGCGCCTATCAAGCTATCCTTTGCAGAGCTGATTTCGGCAAGGATTGATTTGTGATTTAAAATCTTATCCGTGATTCCGAGCGCCTTTTGGCAATGCTTCATAACGCGCTTTTGGTCATCCGTGTCATAAATCGTGAAATGGTTTGAATAGCCCAGCCTGTCGCCAAAGCGCCTTAAAATGCGCGCGCAGCAGGAATGGAAGGTGAACGCCCAAATATCATTCGCCTCCGTGCCGACGGTGTTAATCAGCCTTTCGCGGATTTCGCCCGCCGCCTTATTAGTGAAGGTGATTGCAAGCACCTGCCACGGCTGCGCAAGCCCGCTTTCAATAATATGCTGAACGCGGTTAACAAGCACGGTTGTTTTACCGGATCCTGCGCCCGCAAGAATCAGAAGCGGGCCCTCTGTTTTTTCAACAGCCAATTGCTGCATTTCGTTTAAAGCCATATGCACCTCGTTTTTTAGTTGATAAAAGGGCTGCCGGAACAGCCCTTTGAATTATTTGAGTAATGTTAATAATACACCGGCTGCAACGGCAGAGCCGATAACGCCGGAAACGTTTGGCCCCATTGCATGCATAAGCAGGAAGTTTGAGGGGTTTTCCTTTTGCCCCTCCTTTTGGGCAACGCGCGCCGCCATTGGCACTGCGGAAACGCCTGCCGCGCCGATAAGCGGATTGATTTTGCCGCGTGTTATAACATAAAGAATTTTGCCGAAAAGCACGCCGCCGGCAGTGCCGCAGGCAAACGCAACCAGGCCAAGCACGATAATGCCGAGCGTTTTTACATTCCAGAAGGTTTGTGCAGAGGTTGTTGCGCCGACGGAAAGGCCCAGCATGATGGTGACGATATTCATCAGCTCATTCTGCGCCGCCTTTGCAATTCTCTCCGTTTGCCCGCTTTCCTTGAGCAGGTTGCCAAGCATCAGCATGCCAACAAGCACGCCCGCATCAGGCAAAAGCAGGGTTACGATAACCGTTACTGTTATCGGGAAAATGATTTTTTCTTTTTTTGTAACGGGGCGCAGGGTTTGCATAACCACGCTGCGCTCCTTTTTGGTTGTGAGCGCCTTCATAATAGGCGGTTGAATTACGGGCACAAGCGCCATATAGGAATACGCCGCAACCGCGATTGCGCCAAGCATTTCGGGCGCCAGCTTTGAGGTGACGAAAATTGCCGTTGGACCGTCTGCGCCGCCAATGATGGCGATTGAGCCTGCCTGCTGAGGGTCATAATGCATGGCAATCGCAATCACATAAGCGATGAAAATGCCAAGCTGCGCCGCAGCGCCAAGCAAAAACGAAATCGGATTTGCAATCAGCGAGGTGAAATCCGTCATAGCCCCGATGCCGAGGAAAATCAGGGGCGGATAGACGCCCGCCTTTACGCCGAAATAAAGAAAATCCATAAGCCCGGGGGTGAGCACATTGCCGTTTGCATCAGTTAAACGCCCCGCAAGCAAATCAATAAAGCCCTGCAAATCATGATACTGCACTGCAAGATTTGCGCCGGGCAGATTTGCAAGCAGCATTCCGAAGGCAATCGGAATCATCAGAAGCGGCTCATAGCCCTTCTTAATTCCAAGCCACATAAAGAAGAAGGCAATAAAAATCATAATCAGATTTTTGTAGCCCCCGTCTGTGAAAAAATATGCATAACCGCTGTTTGAAAAGATGCTTCTGACAACCTCCCAAACGCCTTGTAAAATTTCCATTAAAATGTCCTCCGTCAGGGCAGAATAATCCGTGCCGCAAAAAACCGGAAGCTGCCCCTGTTTTTATAAAAAACGCGCGGACGCCTAAAACGGCTTTGTGTTTTCCGCAATTGCAGCTGCCGCCCAAGGATTGCGGCATGAAATCGGATTTTTGCGCAGGGGGCGGATGCTTGTTACCACAGCGCCCTCGCCCTCAAGCATATAAACCGCCGCGCTGATTGCCGCAACAATCTCCGGTGAAACGCCCTGGGGCGCTGCGGGAAGCGGCTCTCTGAATTCGCGCTTTTCAGGCTTTTTGCCGTTAATGGTGCCATCGCGCTTATCCTTTTCGTGCTGAGTGAGATGATTTTTTGCATCAGCGGCTCTTCTTGTTGCCCTGCCGAAAAGAACCAGAATAATAACCAAAACGGCAATAACGGCAAGAACAATCGTTGGCCCTGAAATAACCACCGTTGAGGTGAAGGCAGGGCTGCTGTCCGCAACCAAATCCAGCGTATTTAAAAGAGCTGATAAATTCATATCCGAGCACTCCTTATATAATCAAAAATCCCCTCTATTATAGGACAGTTAATTGGCATTTTCAACATATATTTTTAAAAATTGTTATATATTATTAAAAGTTAGAGTTGATTTATTTTTAAAATTGTTTATAATATTATATGTAAACGAATCAAGGAGGCTTTTCAAATGAAAAAGGAAACTCTTATTATTGCAATTTTTGTTGCTCTGATTATATTGTGGGTAACAGAAACCCTGGGTATGTATAAAACCTCAAGGCTTCTTGGCGGCGCAATTGACGTTGGCTTTTCACTTTTAAGATAGAAATAAGAAATTTAACGGCAGGGAAATCCCTGCCGTTTTTTTATTGAATAACAAATTATTTTGTTTTCTTACGGTCTGCCGCCTCTGCCGCCCTGCATTCCGCCTTGCATGCCGCCCATTTCGCCGCCGGAGCCGTAAATCAGGCTGCTCATTTCAACCGTTTGGCTTTCGCTGCCGGCAGTGACGGTATAAGTTTCGCCCTGCTGAATATCAGGTGTGCTGACAAGAACGGAATTGAAGGATTTATCAAAGGTGTAAGAAGCAAGCTCTGTGCCGCTGCTGTCTGTTAAGGTAACGGCGCCCTCGCTCTGCGTGCTGTTCAGAGTGATGAGAATTGAGCCCTGTGAAGAGGTGCTGAAATTCTGCGCCATTGAGCTGTAACCAACCGCGATGATTGTGCCGCCGCTGATGTCAGCCGTGCCGTTATAATCAAACGCCGCGTTACCGCCGTTTTCAGCGCCCTCAACATAAGTTGTGCCGCCGCTGATTGCAATACTGCCGTTTGAATCAATACCGTCGCCATCGGAATTAACAAAGAGCGTGCCGCCCGAAATTGTGATAACGCAGGCATCGTTTGACGCAAATTCATCCTGCATCATTGAGCCGCCGTAGCCGCTGGAATCATTGCCGCCGCTGCTGTTAAGGCCGTCATCCGAAGCATGAACAATAATATCGCCGCCGGAGATTGTGATTGTTTCGCCCTCAATTCCCTCATAGGAATAGGTGATATTAACACTGCCCGATGCGATTGTTACGCCCGCATCCGCATGGATGCCGTCATCTCCGCTGGCAAGCTCAACGCTGCCGCCGCTGATATAAACATCGCCGTTTGTGTGAAGCGCATCATCAGCGCTGTCAAGGCTTAAGGTGCCGTCGTTAATAATGATAACCGTGTCTGATTTAACGCCCTTTGTGCTTGCGATTTCTTCATCGGTTTCAGTGCCGTTTGATGAATAATTGCCAAAGCCCATCTGCTGCGCAACCGTATCCGCATTTCTTGCACCGCCGCCCGCGGTAACGTTAACCGTGCCGCCGTCAAGCTGAAGGATATATTCAGCGTCAATTCCGTCGCCGGAAGCGGTGATGCTGATTTCGCCGCCGCCGATATAAACAAAGCCCGCCTCTGCATCTTCGGTGTTTTCGCTGTGGATGCCATCCTTGCCGGCGGTCAGAGTGTAACTGCCGTCTGCAATGCGAACGCTGTCCTTGCCCTCAAGCGCATGGGATGCAGCAGTGATTGAAACGCTGCCGCCCGTGAGCTTAAGATCATCCTTTGAAACAACGCCGGAGCCATAAGCACAGCTGATTGTGAGGCTGCCTGCGCCATTAATAGTTAAATCTGATTTTGCAAAAATTACGCCGTCAACATTATTATCATCCGTCTGAACAAATTCGCCGGTTGTTTCAAGGCTGTTTTCACTGCCGCTTGCTGTGGTGACGAAAACCTTATCCGCCTCTTTAACATATATCGCAGCGCTGCTTTGATTTGTGATTGAAACACCGTTCAGAACAAGCTGAACCTTGGCATTATCCGTGTCAACAACAATCTGCCCGTTTGAAAGAGAACCGCTGATAACGTAAACGCCCTCCTCAGTTATGGTGATTGTGTTGCCGTCAATTGAAACGCCGCTGCCGGATGAGGTTGAGGCGTTATCCGCAAGTGTGATTGAAACTGCGGCGCTTTCATCATAGCTGTAATCAAGATCGCGGTCTGTGAACATATCATCCGCATTAAGCGAAAGCCCCGTTGTGTTTACTGTGGTTTCAGTTGCCGCCGCGCCTGAATCATCAGCGCTTTTAGCGCCTGCGGAGCAGCCGTAAAGCGAGCCCGCAATCAGGAGCGCGGATAAGCAAACCGCCGCGCCTCTTTTCATTTTCTTTTTCATATTATCGTTAAGCTTATAACTCATTTGTTGCAACCTCCTGTTTGCACATTGAAACCTCCAGATTGCCGTTGCGGCAGCGGATTTCATCAAGCATTTTCTTTTCCTGCGCTATATCATTAAGGGTTAAGTTATAGGTGAGCTTATAAAGGCTGCCCATATTTGCGGTTTTAACCTTAACGGTTTCAACGTTTGTTGCATACTTTTCAAAGATATCGTCAAACACGCCCGTGTAATCAAGATCCTCCGGAATTGTTACGCGCAAAGTTTTATCCGCAGAGCTGCTTTTGCGGTTGAGAATGAATTTGTTGCAAATAATCATCACCACTCCCATTATAACCGAATAAAGCATTGCATATGCAAGATAACCCATTCCGGCCATCAGACCTGCGCCCATTGCAAGAAAGATTGTGCCGATATCCTTTGCCGTGCCGGGTGCAGAGCGGAAGCGAACCAGGCTGAATGCGCCTGCAACCGCAACGCCCGCGCCGATGTTGCCGTTTACCATCATTATAACAACCGCAACCATTGCCGGCAATAGGGCAAGTGTTAATTTAAAGGTGTTTGAGCTTTTGCTTTTATAAGTGCAGGCAAACATTAAAAACAAGCCCGCCAAAAGCGATATTCCCACACACAGCAGGAAGTTCCCCACTGAAATTGTTGCTGCCGATGTTGAAAAAATACTGTTAAAAATTGTGCTAAGCATAATGTACTCCTCCCATGCTCTCTCTTATATATTGCTTCATACGCTCTGCCGTATTTGGAGAACGAGGTTTTATGAAGCCCGTTTTCATTTAAAATATCAACAAACCATCTTGGCATTGCGCCGGCCGATTTAACCTCCATAAGCACTGCGCCGCCCGATAAAATCGGGTTGCCATAAACGCCCTTGGTTAAATCCACATCCCAATCGCGCCACAAAATGTTTTGATCAAATGTGATTCTGAAATCTGAATTTTCCTTATCAAAATAAGCTTCGCGCTCATATGAAATGAAAACCGCGGGTTTCAGATATTTATAATGCTTCAGAAAATAAAGAATTTCGTTTGTAATTTGCGAATCATCACTTGGCTTTCTGTTGCAAAGCAGCTCCATTCCCTGCAGCTCTGTTAGGCTGATTCTGCGCTTATAAACAACATCATCATATTTCTTTTTTATTTCCGCAAAGGCGGTTGAATTATGATTTGCCGTGCCATAGCTGCGAAGCCTGAGCTTTTCTTTATATATCGGCTTTTCCATTGAGCGCCTGATTAAAAGAAAATCAGGGGTGTCAAAATAAATATTGCAAATTGTGCTTTTGCCGTATTCATCGCCGCGGGTGTAAGATTCCATTTCCGCAAGCACTCTTTTATATTGCTCGGCTGAAAGCATATATTTTGTTTCAACCCTTTTAAAAATTTTCTGGTAAGCCATATAGCTCACTCCCTTCGTTGAGTTCACTATAACGGGCAAACTTAAAACGAACTTTAAAGTTTGAACAAATTTTAAAAAAAATGACGGCGCCGATAATGACGCCGTCCGTTGTTATTTATTATGTTTTTAAATCAGCCGACTGCAAACGGGTTTTCGCCCTTGATTAAAACGCCGTTTTCGTCAAACAGGTAATCCTTGCCGTTAATTGTCTGGGTGCCCGTAACCATTGCGCCGCTTTCGTTAAAGTAATAAACCTTATCGTTAATCATTGTAAAGCCCGTGTGCATATACGCCCATTCATTGTCAAAATAGTACCATTTGCCGTTAACATACTTCCAGCCCTTTACGCAGGTGCCGTTTGAGTTTACATAGTACCAGTCAACCGCGCCGTCAGCATAAGTTTCCAGAGCCCAGCCCTCTGTGGTTTTCATTGCG
>DCTO01000097.1:0-158 GCA_002329285.1 Ruminococcaceae bacterium UBA1438 | reverse complement strand
TTCAAAATAATACCATTTGCCGCCGAGCTTTCTCCAGCCCGTTGCAAGCTTGCCCTTTTCAAAATAGAACCATTCCGTATAAGTGGTGGTTTTATTCTCATAAGTAAAGGTAATTTTAATGCTTTTCCAGCCCGTGCCGCTCTGTGTGTACCAGGCGC
>DCTO01000038.1:13382-13522 GCA_002329285.1 Ruminococcaceae bacterium UBA1438 | reverse complement strand
TGCAAAAATCAAGGAGTGCGAGCCAATTAAAAAGGCAAAAAAGCTGCTTAAAATTCAGGTTGACGACGGCACAGCAGAGGGCAGGCAAATCGTTTCCGGCATTGCGCCGTGGTATAAGCCGGAGGAGCTTATCGGCAAAA
>DCTO01000038.1:0-13314 GCA_002329285.1 Ruminococcaceae bacterium UBA1438 | reverse complement strand
ACCCAAAGTATTGCAACGGGCGGTCAGGGACGCCCACCCCTACCGGCTATTTAACACTGAAATTATGAATAACATTTTTGACACACACGCCCATTATGACGACGAATGGTTTGATGAGGACAGAGAGGCTCTGCTCTCTTCCCTTCCCGGCAAGGGCATAACCAAAATTATCTCCTGCGGCTGTGATATTAAATCATCAAAAGCGAATATGGCTCTTGCCGAAAAATATGATTACATATGTTTTGCCGCGGGCTTTCACCCGGAAAATCTGGAGGGTGCTTCCCTTTCTGATTTAGAGGAAATCCGCAAAATTGCGGCGCACCCCAAATGCGTTGCAATCGGCGAAATCGGGCTTGATTACCATTGGATGGCATCCCCGAAGGAAGTTCAAATTGAATTTTTTCGCGCGCAGATTGAGCTTGCAAGAGAGCTTGATTTGCCGATTATTGTTCACGACCGCGAGGCGCACGGCGACACGCTGGATATTCTGCGCGAAACAAAGCCGAAGGGCGTGCTTCATTGCTTTTCAGGCTCAAAGGAGATGGCGGCGGAAATCATCCGGCTTGGAATGTTTATCGGGATGAACGGCGTTGCCACCTTCAAAAACGCGCGCAAAAGCCTTGAGGTTGTTAAGGCGATTCCCATAGAGCGCCTTGTGCTTGAAACGGATTGCCCTTATCTTGCGCCGGAGCCGCACAGGGGCAAGCGCAACGACAGCAGCAACATTCCCTTCNNAAGAGAGGCTTTTTCTTATTTAGTTATCAATTCAAGAAAGATGCCGCCAAGCTCACGCGTGTAAAAGGTGAGAAAAGAGTAAAAGGAGGAATGCGAGCATTTTGAGTGAAACGAAAGCCCGATTTTATCGCAAAGCAGCTTTGCGCGATATTCATGGAATTCGTTTGTGACAATCAGCACCTCGCTCGAAAGCCCGTTTTCCTCAATGATTGCCTTTGAAAATTCCAGGTTTTCGCGCGTGTTTGTGGATTTATCCTCCAAAATCAGCCGGCTTTCATCAACGCCCATTTCAGAAAGCGTTTCAAGCATGCATTGCGCCTCGCTGATATTTTCATCCGGCCCTTGCCCGCCGGAAAGAATTGCAACCGTTTCAGGGTTTCCCTTAAGATATTCAGCCGCCGCGGCGCAGCGCTTATAAAGATATTGGCTTGGCCGAGTGCCGTTAACCTTGCAGCCAAGGACGATAACCGTTTTTGCCTCATCAGCCTTATAATTTGCATATCGCGCCATGTTAACGGAAAGCGGCGCGGCAACAATCAGCACAAGGCAGAAAAGCCCGATTATAGTATTTCGGGGAATTACGGGCAGCTTGCCATAAAGCAACGCAAACAGGATTAACACCCCTGATGCAAAAATGCCAAGCGCATTTCCGATGTTAAAAATATGAGCGGCGAGCGGCGCAAGATACCACAGCAGCAAAAACACGCCGAGGATTAAAAAAATAATTTTCAAAACAGCCCTTCTCTCTGATTTACCAAGCTTTTTTAAACTAACATTCAAGGCAACCACCTCTGATATAGTTTACCACAAAAGCTTTTGCCCGTAAAGGCAAAGGATATTATATGATATAATGTAATAAAATAATGCATAAAAATATGTCAACTTTTTTGCAAAACCGCGGACTACTTATTGACTGCACTGAAAAAAGGAAGAGGAAATTGAATTCCCGCGCGCTTTTTTATATCGCATTGCCGATAAGCACAGCATCAGATATAAAAAGCGCTCTTGGTGTAATTCGCTTTGCATTAGATAGCCGTGAATATTCAAATGTCAGCCTTTGTTATCTTACTGCCTTTTATTACAGACAGGGCTATGAGAACACGCTGCAGCTTATCTGCGAGCATGAATATCTTGAACAGGGCGCATATTATGACACCGGCTTTACTGAAAGTAATTTCCTGAGAAACACAAATTTTTATATTTCAGCCTATGATAACCGCACATCACTTAATTATAAAGACGTTACGGTTGAGGGTGTTGAATGGGGCGCGGTTGAATTTGCAGGAGAAACCTATACTACAACGGACACAACTGTTTATTGCAGCAAGGGGCTTCAAAACGGTACCTCAAGGGCAAGCGTTATAATAACTGCTTTTTCAACCAATGATTTAGGCGAGGAGGTTTGCGGCTTCCGTCAAGGAATTTCAAAATCAAAATTTACAATTAGCGGCTATGCTGCGCCGGAGGAATAACAACCTGCCTTGCTCATTGCAAGCCAGAACCTTGTTGACATCAGCACTTATAGCCAATAAGAAAAAGGACTGGGATGGAGCGTCCGTTATAAAGAAGGTAAAAAAATCACGACTTGCAAAATGCAAGCCGTGATTTTTCTTATGCATATCTTTTATAGATATCGCACTTGTCATAATTTGTTCCATTATAGTCGGTACAATAATTATCGTGCTTTGCTTCACTAACGCAGTTTTGACAAAGGTCACAATAATAGTCACCGCTTTTGTACTGATAATGTGGACAATCCATAACTTTTTCTCCTTTCTTAATCATTATATGGTGAATTTTCAACGCCATTGTTATTAAGTTTTTTTACCCATATTTCAAGAGGCTTTTTAAACAATTTATGAAACCAATTATATTTGCCAAACCACTTAACTACAGTAGGACTGATAGCATAGTAGGTTTTAATAAATGCCCTGCCAAATGGATTTATCGCAAGGGTATTATCCCTAAATCTTCTTAATGTCCAAACCTGCGGACAATCGTAAGAACCATATACGCAGGTTGCTATGTAGCAACCGCCTGAAGAAGTGCTTGAATTATTTGAAGATGAATTATTGCTCGCAGAAGAGGTTGAGGTATTCTTCAATTGCTGTCTTGCTATGTAAAATTTTGATTGGTAAGTACCTGCCTCTGCTTGCTTTATTATTTCCTCTTGAGAAATCTGTGATAATGAAGAGAATTCGTAATCTGTGTAACCAACGGATGTTTTTAATTTGCTAATTAACTCATCTGCTTTTATAAAATAGTTTTTGGCAGTTTTTGCATCTCTCGTACATCTGTATCCTTCAGCAACCATAATCCCCATAACATAACAAGCATCAGGAACAAACTCTGCAAACTGGGTAATTCTCTCAATTGCTTGATCAACAAACTGATCTCCCATATCCGTTAAACCATAAGCCATAAGCGTATCATCCAACGTAGTGGAAATCGGATCTAATAAATCTCTTGATATGCTTCCGATTTTATAATTTAATTCATCCGCGTCTTGATATTTTTCCTCTTTTATTAAGTGCCTTATTTTTTCACGCGTAGCAATTCGAGTCATAATTTGAAATGAACTATCATCCTGCCATTGACCCAAATTTCTTGTTCCGACAGATATACACGAATCACACAATATTTCAGCCATTTTAATGTAATCGTCGTCATTTGATGAGAAATAAATTCTTATTGCCGGTAGATCTATTTCGCCTAATACGCTATCACTCATATCGGATTCCTGCTGTTCTTTAATTAACGCATTAACCAAGTTCATTGCTTCTGATGTATGATATAACCCACAATCATCATACATCGCTAATAATTGAACTTTTACGCCATAAGAGTTCTTTGAAAAAATCCCACCCAAATCGTCAAGATAGATTTCTTGGGCAGCAATTGCCTTTTCGTAATTTCTGTTTTTGTAATTACTATCAACAATTTCTCTTAACACTTTTGCAATTGGGTCGTTTATAACTTGTACCGTTTTTCCACTAATTTCGTTTCTGATGTCTTGTTTTAATTCTTCAAACATAATTTTTCTCCTTTGATTAATAAAAAATGGCGTACAGTCAAGCTGTACGCCCAAAAACGCAAGCTCAACTGTCGCCAAACATCTCACATAAATACACTACGGTAAAGTATGCAAATAAGAGCATGCATTTTTATCAAAATAGATAAAAATAGCATACTTCACTCGTAGTAGAAATATTCACTTGTGAGATATTTGGCACATATATTTTAACATTATATATCGAGATAGTCAAGAAATATGTCACATAGTATGGCGAGCATAGGATTTGTAAAGACAAATCCAAAAAGAAAACAGACCGAAAGAGGAACGGTCTGTCATTAATTAAATATTGCTACGCAATATGAAATAATTTGTCAGAGCAAATTGTGAAATATCTCGCTGTGCTCGATATGAAATTAAATTAATCCATAACACGCCGAAGGCGTATTTCATTGCGAAGCAATTTCATATTCCGAAGGAATACTTCACTAATCCGCAAGGATTAATTTAATTGGGAGAACCTTCTTTATGAAGGTTCTCCCAAACCAGTCCTTTTTTGTTGATTTATAAAACTATAAGTTAAAATCCTGCTCCGCTTTGCCGCTCATTATATATTCGAGGAGGTCTGCAACGCAGCCCTTGTTGCAATGGCAGGCCTCAAACTTGCAGGTTTCATGGATTGCCTTTGGCGCTTGCCCCGCGCAGGCAGGCAGCCCGACGGTGCGCAGCATATCCCAATCGTTATAATAATCGCCGATTGCGGCAATATGGCTTTTTTCAATGCCGATTCTGTTTGCAAGCTCCAGAATTCCCGTGCCCTTATGCGTATCCTTGGCAAGCATTTCCATCGTCCAAAGCGAGGACGCCATAAAATTAACCTTTTTCTTAATCTCGGAACGGTCTATCAGGCGGCGGAGAGAGTTAATGTTGGCGGGAATACCCCAGAAGATAACCTTCATCCAGCCCTCTGTGGGCACATTATCAAGAGAGGTTACCTCATAATGCGCCTTATCAATCTTCATAGTTTGATTGCCGAGAAAGCCCTTTTTAACGATATAAACATAATCATCAAAATAGATGCCGACATCAAGGCTTTTGAAAGCATCGTTATATTTTTCAATAACGAGGCGCACGAAATCCTGCCCCTCCTTGCCGATGGTTGAACGCCACAGCATTTCCTGCTTTTCAAAATCATAAAGCCCTGCGCCATTCAGCACGATTGCCGGCTGATTTGGGGTGATGCGGTCATAATTGCGCTTGAGGCTGGAGGTGAGCCTGCCGGAGGCGAGCGTGAAATTGCCGCCCTTTTCCGTAAATTCCTTAATCGCATCATAATTGCGCTGCGGAAGCCGCCTTATTTTATTATTCAGCGTGCCGTCAATATCGGAAACAACAAGCCAATTTTCATACATATAAATCACCTAACCTATAAGGAGAGCCAAAAATGATTATTTTCTTTCTAATTTATTCAAAAATGCCGTGAAATAATCCGGCAAATCGCTTTCAAATTCAAGCCAAAGCCCGGAGCGCGGATGAACAAAGCCGATGTGCTTTGCGTGCAGACATTGCCCGTTAAGCCCCTTTTGCACGCGCTTTGGGCCATAAACCTCATCGCCGGCAACGGGATGCCCTATATACGCCATATGCACCCTTATCTGATGGGTGCGCCCCGTTTCAAGAGTGCAGCGGCAATGGGTGAAATTGCCGTATCTTTTAAGCACCTTAATATGCGTGGTGGCGTTTTTGGAATTTTTGAAGGTGGCCGCCATCTTCTTCCTGTCCTTCGGATTTCTGCCGATGGGCTGGGAAACGGTGAATTCATCCTCCTTAACATTGCCGTGAACCACACATTCATATGCGCGCTCAAACGAATGCTCCTTAATTTGGCGGGCAAGGCCGGCATGAGCCAAATCATTTTTTGCAACGATTAAAAGCCCGGAGGTATCCTTATCAATGCGGTGAACAATACCAGGGCGCATAACGCCGTTTATGCCGCTTAAAGAATCGCCGCAATAATACAGAAGCGCATTAACGAGCGTTCCCTCATAATTTCCTGCCGCCGGATGAACAACCATGCCCTTTGGCTTATTAACCACAAGCAAATCATTATCCTCATAAACAATATCCAGCGGTATATTCTGGGGCTGCGCTTCAAGCGGCTGCGCCTCGGGAACAAGGATAACAACCCTGTCCCCCGCTTTACATTTGTAATTCTTGGTAACCGCCTTATCATTGACGGTGACCACGCCGCTTTCCAGCAGCTTTGCGGCGGCGGAACGCGAGAAGCGATCTGATTTATCGCTGATGAATTTATCAATGCGCTCGCCGATTTCAGCCTCCTCAACCGGGAGAAAAATTGTGTTAGCCATCCTTCTCCTCCGTGGGCTTATTCTCTTTCTTAAACAAATCAAGCAAAAGATATGCCATCAGCGAAACAGTGCCGAGAGTAACAGCGCTGTCTGCAATATTAAAGATGGCAAAATTCATAAAGGTGGGCTCAATAAAATCAACCACATAGCCGTAAAACACGCGGTCTATCAGATTGCCGAGCCCGCCCGAAACGATAACGCCAACGCTCCAGTAAGCCCAGAGCGAGGCGATTTTATTTTTAAACATAAGCACAAGCGCCCCGATGCATACAACGGCGGTGAGCACAACAAAAACCCACCTTGCGCCGCTGAACATTGAAAACGCCATGCCCTTATTTTCAGCATAATTAAACTGCACCACGCCCTTGATGAATGGCACGGCGGCATTGCCGAGGAGATATTTTTTTGCAAGAAGCTTTGTGAACAGATCAAACGCAACGATAAGCGCAATCATAACGCTTGCCCAGATATGCTTTTTCAAATGCAAAAAAATCCCTCCTCTGCATAATAGTTGCGGTTAATTATAACCCCAGTTCGCGAATCACTTTAGCGCAGTCTTCGCAAAGGGTTGCACGGTCTGCATCACAGCCGACGGTGGTTGAGAATTTCCAGCAGCGCTCACACTTTTCGCCCTCTGCATTTTCAACCGAAACGGTAAGGCCTCCAACCTCGCCTGCAAAGCCCTGAGCGGCATCAACAACCTCAACAGCGGAGGTGATGAAGATTTCAGGAAGCTCAGGCTCAACAGCCTTTAAGAAATCATAAAGCTCTCCCTCGGCACCGAGGATAACCTTTGCCTCAAGGGATTTGCCGATTCTCTTCTCATTTCTGGCAAGCTCCAGCGCCTTCTGAACGTCAACGCGAACGGCATGAATTCTTGCCCATTTATCCATAAACACCTCATCCGTTTCAATGAATTCAGCCTTGGGGATTTCATTAAAGAGCGGGGACTGAGTGTTTCTTGATTTATCATGGGGCATAAAGCTCCATATTTCATCTGCGGTGAAAGCAAGAATCGGGGTTAACAGCAGGGTTAAGCTATCCAGAATCTTATAAAGCACGGTTTGCGCCGCGCGGCGTGTTTTTGACGCGGGAAGAGAGGTGTAAAGCCTATCCTTGAGAACGTCAAAATAGAAATTACTCATATCAACAACGCAGAAATTATGGATTGAATGCGCCGCCGTGTGATATTCATAGGTTTCAAACGCATTGCGCGCAATATCAATAACCTCATCAAGCTTCATAAGCGCATACTTATCAAGCTCCTCCAGCTCCTCGTTCTCAAGCATATCCTCATCGGGATTGAAATCATAAAGATTGCCGAGGCAGAAACGCGCAGTGTTTCTGATTTTCCTGTAATTATCCGAAAGCTGCTTCAGAATTTCGGGGCTGATGCGGATATCGGCATGATAATCCGAGGAAGCAACCCAAAGGCGGAGCATATCTGCGCCATACTGCTTGATAATATCCTGCGGAGCAATACCGTTTCCAAGGGATTTACTCATCTTTCTGCCCTCGCCGTCAACCGTCCAGCCATGTGTGATAATCTGCTTATACGGAGTGCCGACGCCTGCTGCAACAGCAGTTAAGAGAGAGGATTGGAACCAGCCTCGATACTGATCCGCGCCCTCAAGATAAACGTCTGCCGGGCGGCGGAGATAAGGCCTTTTTGCGCAAACGGCCTGATGGCTTGAGCCTGAATCAAACCAAACATCCATAATATCGGTTTCCTTTTCAAAGCCGTTTGCCTTGCCGCAATGCGGGCACGCAAAGCCATCGGGAAGGAAATATTCGGCATCGTGAGCATACCATGCGTCTGAGCCCTCCTGTCCGAAGATTTCGGAAACCTTCATCATAATATCATTATCAATAATTTCCCTGCCGCAATCCTTGCAATAAACGACGGGAATCGGAACGCCCCATTTTCTCTGGCGGGAGATACACCAGTCTGCGCGCTCACGAATCATTGACTGCAATCTGTCCTTACCCCATTCGGGATACCATTTAACCTCCTCTGAAGCCTCAACAGCGGCCTCCTTGAAATCATCAACGGAGCAGAACCATTGCGAGGTTGCGCGGAAGATTACCGGCTTATGGCAGCGCCAGCAATGAGGATATTGGTGAATAATTTTCTGAAGCGCAAACAGATTGCCCGTTGCCTCAAGATGCTCTGCAATCGGCTTGTTTGCATCCTCTGTTGTGAGTCCTGCAAACTGCCCTGCCTCCTCGGTTAAAACGCCATTATTATCAACGGGAACAACAACCGGAATTTCAGGATAATTTTTGCAGACAACAAAGTCCTCAACGCCGTGGCCGGGAGCGGTGTGAACGCAGCCCGTGCCGCTTTCAAGCGTTACGTGATCGCCCACGATAACAAGCGAGGTGCGGTCAATAAACGGATGGGCGCATTTCATATATTCAAGCTCTGAGCCGCGGATAATGCCGAGGGTTTCATAATCGGTTACACCCTTTGCCTCAAATGCGGCGGGGCCGAGATCGGTTGCCATAACAAAATATTCATCGCCGCTCTTAAAGAGAGAATATTCATAATTCGGGCCAACGCAGATAGCAACGTTTGCAGGCAGGGTCCACGTGGTTGTGGTCCATATAACAAAATATGTTTTGCTTAAATCTGCGCCCATTGCGGTGAGCTTGCCCAAATCGTCAGTAACGTTAAACTTAACATAAATGGAATGGCAGGGATCCTCTGCATATTCAATTTCAGCCTCTGCAAGCGCAGTGTTGCAGTCAGCGCACCAATAAACGGGCTTTAAGCCCTTATAGATATAGCCCTTTGATGCCATTGAGGCAAATATCTTAATCTGCTCCTCCTCAAAATCCTTGGTGAGGGTGATATAGGGATTATCCCATTCGCCGATTGCGCCAAGGCGCTTGAAGCTTTCGCGCTGGATATCAACAAAGCCCAGCGCCGTTTCGCGGCAGATTTTGCGCAGCTCTAAATCAGAGATATTGCTTTCTGCAGAAATGTGGGCTTCCTTTCTTGCCTTAAGCTCCGTCGGCAGGCCATGAGTGTCCCAGCCGGGAACATACGGGGATTTGAAGCCCGTCATATTCTTATATCTGACGATAAAATCCTTGAGCGTTTTATTGAGCGCATGCCCGATGTGAATATCCCCGTTTGCATACGGAGGGCCGTCATGCAATACGAAGAGGGGCTTGCCCTCATTGAGCTCCATCAGCTTTTCATACTGGCCGTTTTCATACCAGCCCTTGAGAATTTCCGGCTCTCTCTGCGGGAGAGAGGCACGCATGGGAAATTCCGTTTTCATCATATTAAGTGTTTCTTTATAATCCATTTTGATCCTCGCCTTATGTAAGTTTATTTCTTAAATTTTATTTTTTCTTTTTCTTGAAGAAGCCGCGGAATTTGAGATCGTCGTCGTCATCCTCATCCTCGTCATCCTCTGGAGGAAGAAGGCTGATAACCTCATCCGTTCTTTGAGCTTCGCCCTTAACGTTAAAGAAGTTTTCAAAAGGAAGCTTTTCCTCCTCCGGCTCCTCAAGCTCTGCCTCCTCTTCGATTTCGGAAACTGCGGCTTCCTCCTCAATCGGGGTTAAGGTTTCCTGTGAGAAAGCATCGAGAGCGGAATCAACATCCGCCTTTGTGAAATGATACTGCTCTGCCGGCGGAACGGGTTTCTGCTCCTCGGCGGAAGCGGGTTTAATCATGCCGTTGCCGTCAAGAACGACATCCTCATCAAAGCGAATCTGCTCCTTCGGAGGCTCTTCCTCCTCAGGCTCATCAGCACCCTCAATTTCAAAATTACCGTTTTCAAGCTCCTCCTCGGTCAGCTCAAAATCAGCCTCGCCTGCGATGGTGATATCCTCCTCCGGCTCATAAGCCTCATCAACAGCCTCCTCCGGATCATCAATCGGCTCAAAATCAAGAGCAGCAGCCGGAACAGCCTCTTCTTCAACAGGCTCCTCAAAACCAACAAGCAGCTCCTCAAACTGCGCCTTTGCATCATCAAGGCTTTGCGCTGTTTCTGCGATTGAGGCATCCTCTGAATTATCCATCATCTGCTGCAGCTTTTCAAGCTGGGCATTATAAAGAGCAACCAGATTTGCCTTGAAAACAGAGGATTCCTCCTTAAGCTTTGAAACAAGATTTTCGTTATATTCCTTTTCCTTGTTTGATTTTTCAATAAGCTCCAGAGCTTTGGTTTTAACCTCCTGAAGCAAGGCAGCTGCAGAGCTTTTTGCGGTGTTAAGAGTTTCATCAGCCTGCGCCTCTGCATTTTTAACGATTGCATCTGCCTCTTCGGTTTTCTCTTTCGTTATATCGGAAGCAAAATTTCTTGCCTCTGAAACAATCTGCTCTGCCTTTTCCTTTGCCTCAAGCACGGTGCGCTGAACGGTTTGCGCGCTTTCCGCAAGCAGGGTTTCAGCCTTTTGCTTTGCCTCTGACTGAACGCTTTTGGCTGCCTTCTGCGCGGTTAACAAGGTGTCCTTAATAGAATCCTCCTCTGCTCTGTATTCCTCAATTTTTGAGGCAAGGATTTCCATTTTGCGGTAAAGCTCCTTGTTTTCCTCATAAACGGCCTCATAGGAAGCGGCAATCTCATCAATGAAGGCATTTGTTTCATCAATGTCATAACCGTGAGATGAGGTTGAAAGGATTTTTTCCTTAATCTGATTCGGTGTAATCATAATTTATTCTCCCCTTATTTTAGTTTAAAAATTTCAGAAATTTGCAATCATTCCGCTGCTTTCAAGCTCATCTAACAAATCGCCCATAACATCAACGTTATACGGGGTTATGATATATGTGCTGTTTGCAACTCTTTTTATCTGGCCGTTGTTTGCATAAGCAACGCCGCTTAAAAAATCAAGCAGGCGGCGAGCAATATCGCGGTTTGTTTTTTCAAGATTGAGAAGCACGGTTTTGCGCTCATTAAGATTATCGGCAATTGACGCCGCTTCATCAAATCTTTCGGGATTGCAGATAACAACCTGAAGCTGGGCGGTTGTGTGAATATTAACAACCTTATTATCATCCTTATCGGAGGATCTGGAGCGATGCACGCGCTCTGCCCTTTCCTCCTTCGGAACTCTTATATTTTTAGCAGGCCTTTCTCTTCTTTCCCTGCCGGGTGTAGGTGACGGCATTGAATAGCCGCCGTCATTCTCATTATAGAAATCATCAAAATCATCGTCATCATCTTCGCGAAGCACATCGGTGAATTTTTCCCATAAGCTCATATTTTTCTCCTCCTAAAAATATTTTCTTGCCCCGAATATTGCGGAGCCGACTCTGACTATATTTGAACCCTCGGCAATGGCGGCTTCGTAATCGCCGCTCATTCCCATAGAGAGGATTTTCATTTCAACGCCGCTTATGCTTTCCCCAATATCATCAAAAGCCCTTCGCACCTCGGCAAAATAGCGCCTTGCCTGCGCTTCGCTTTCGCAAATGGGGGGAATTGTCATAAGCCCTTTAATTTTTATATTTGGCAGCTCTGATATTTCGCAAAGCGTTTCTCGAAGCTCCTCAATATAAATTCCGCTTTTGCTTTCCTCCTTGCCGATATTAACCTCCGCAAGGCAGCTTGCCGTTATGCCCCTTGAAGAGCAAACCCTTGAAATTTCCTTTGCAAGCTTGAGAGAGGAAACCGATTCAATCATATCAACCTCGCCCGCAATCTGCCGAACCTTGTTTGTTTGCAGATGCCCGATGAGGTGGCGCTCAACGCCGTTAAGATTAAGCTCATCCCGCTTGCCGAGATATTCCTGAACCCTGTTTTCGCCGATAAGATCTGCGCCGAGCTCAAGCGCTTTGTTAATATAAGGCGGTTCAACCGTTTTGGTTACGCACATCAGGCGAACGGAGCCTTCCTCCCTGCCGGCCCTGACAGCCGCCTCCTTAACCGAGGTGAGCACACGCTTGTAGTTTTCCTCAACCGCCTTAAGGCGCGCTTCATCAAGTATAAACCTTTCCATCGTGCAGCCCCTTTCCTTTGATAATTATTTGGTCATAAAGCTTTATTCCGCCGCTTTCATCCGGCGCATAGCTCAGAACAACAAAATCCTTGCCGGTGTAAAGCACCTCTGCCTTGCGCCATTCAACGACGGAGGAAACCAGCGCATAAACGCCCTTTTCGCCGTTATTGATATGAACCGCATTGGAAGAAACTTTAAAGCCCGTGTATTCCTGCGTTCTTATTTGAATTTCCTCAACGCGCAGGGTTGCAATATCGCTGTTCATCTCACTGCTTTTGAGGATGAGCACGCTTTGTTGAGCGCCAAGCTCCGAATCCGCCCCGCTGACAATGCTGCAGCTGAAAACCTTATCCGTGCCTTTAATGGCAACATCAACCTTTGAGCCATCGCCAAGCGCCGCAATATCAGCAGTGTTAACAACGGCGCACATATACCAATCAAAGCTTGTGACAATCTTGCCCATATCTTCCGTTGGCACGGCATCCCTTGCGCCATCAATATATCCCTGCAGCGTTTGCACATCCAGCTCTTTTATATTACTTAAATCATATGCCTGCTCCAGCCCGTCCGTGTAATCGGAGAAAACGCCCGAAGCATCTGCGCTGACGTAGCCGACGGGCTTGCAGGAATTCAGATTAATCGCATTCATCTGCGCGCTTATTTCGCTGACGATTGAGGCAAAATCAATATTCTGCCCGATGAGCATCTGCCGCCTTGTGAATTTATCATTAAGCTGCGATGAAATCTCCTTGCTTTGCTGAACATCCTTTGCGGCATTTGCACGGATGTAAGAATTAACATTCTGCAGGATATCCGCATCCAGGGATTCAACATCCGTTACCTGGCCGACTGCCTGGCTTTCCATCCGGGCGTAATATTCAAGCTCCGCCTCAAGCTCAAGATAGCTTGCATAAGCGGCCGCATTTTCCGTGCTGCCGAAAACCGTTGCGATTTCGCCGCCGTTTTTAACCTTTTCCCCGTTTGAAACGGAGGGCACCGTTACGCTGCCGCCCTGCGAGGAAACAATATGCTCATCACGGACAATCAGGGCAGTTGCCTCAACCTCATCATAAACGGTTGAAAGCACCGCCGTTTGCGTTTGCAGGCGGACATTCATAACGCTGTAACACTGGGTGATGATATAAATCACAATCAGCACCAGAATTATAACGATTGCCAAGCTTTGCTTCTGCGAGGCTGAAAGGTTTTTAAGTTTTTTTATTTTTTCCTTTTCTT
>DCTO01000098.1 GCA_002329285.1 Ruminococcaceae bacterium UBA1438 | reverse complement strand
TTTTTGCTTACACCGGCGGCGCAACGGTTGCCTGCCTTAAAGAGGGCGCAAGCGTTGTTCACGTTGATGCCTCAAAGGGGATGACTCAGTGGGCAAAGGAAAATGCTGCCTCAAGCGGTGTTGCCGATGCGAATGTTCGCTGGATTGTTGATGATTGCTTTAAGTTTGTTCAGCGTGAAATCCGCAGGGGAAATAAATATGACATCATTATTTTGGATCCGCCGTCTTACGGCAGGGGTCCAAAGGGCGAAATCTGGCATCTTGAGGATTCGCTTTATGATTTTGTTAAGCTGATCGTCCGGGTGCTTTCGGATGAGCCGCTTCTTGTGCTTCTGAATTCTTACACAACGGGGCTATCCTNNATCCTCCTCGGTTATGAAATATATTCTTGATGATGTTATCACAAAGGAAAAGGGCGGCTGTGTGTCTGCTGATGAAATAGGGCTTCCTGTTTCCGAAAACGGCGGGGTTTTGCCCTGCGGCGCAACTGCTGTTTGGAGTTATAATGAGCTTGATTGAATTTAAAAACGTTGATTTCTCATATTTTCTTGAGGATGAGGCGGATTCCTCCTCGCCCGCAAATGAAATCAAGGTTTTGGAAAATTTTAATCTTAATATTGAAAAAGGCAGCTTTGTTGCTGTCCTCGGGCATAACGGATCCGGGAAATCAACCGTTGCTAAGCTGACTAACGGAATTCTTTTTCCGGTAAACGGCAGCGTAACTGTTGACGGCCAGCAGACTGCTGATGATGACAGTATTATTGAAATCCGCAAAAAGGTTGGCATGGTTTTTCAGAATCCCGATAATCAGATCGTTTCCTCAATTGTTGAGGAGGATGTTGCCTTCGGCGTTGAAAATCTCGGCGTTCCGTCCGATGAATGCCGCCACAGGGTTGATGAGGCGCTTAAAACCGTCGGAATGTATGAATTCCGCAAAAATGCGCCAAGCAAACTTTNNGCTTTCAGGCGGGCAGAAGCAGCGTGTTGCCGTTGCTGGAATTATTGCAATGAAGCCGATGTGCATCGTGCTTGATGAGCCTACTGCCATGCTTGACCCAAGCGGCAGGAGAGAGGTTTTGCAAACGATCAAGAAGCTTAACCGGGAAGAGGGCATAACAATCGTTTTGATCACCCATTATATGGATGAGGCCGTTCAGGCGGATAGAGTTGTCGTTATTGATGAGGGCGTAATCCGCCTTGACGGCACACCCGAAGCTGTCTTTTCAAATGTTGAAAAAATCAAGGCGCTCGGTCTTGACGTTCCGCAGGCTACGGAGCTTGCATATAAAATGGGCTTTAAGCCCGAGAAAACAATTCTTAACACACAGGAATGTGTTGATTATATTTTAGCAAATGCGGAGGGCTGATTTTGGCAGTTTTAGTTTGCGAAAATGTTGAATATCTTTACAGTGTCGGCACTCCGTTTGAGGTTGCTGCGATTAAAGGCATTAATTTCTCAGCTGAAAACGGTGAGCTTATCGGCATTATCGGCCACACCGGCAGCGGAAAATCAACGCTCATCCAGCATTTTAACGGCTTGCTTGAGCCTCATCACGGCGCCGTTTTTCTTAACGGAAATAACATATGGGCAAAGGAAAACAGAAAGCAGATCAGAAACGTCCGCTTTGCTGTCGGCCTCTGCTTTCAGTATCCCGAATATCAGATTTTTGAGGAAAATATTTTCAAGGAAATCGCTTACGGGCCAAAGCAGATGGACCTTTCAGAGGATGAAATCAAAGCTCGCGTTTACCGCAGCATGGATATCGTCGGCATCAGCAGAGAGCTTGAGAAAAAATCGCCTTTTGATTTGTCCGGCGGTCAGAAAAGGCGCGTTGCTATTGCTTCGATAATTGCAATGGAGCCCCAGGTGCTCATTCTTGATGAGCCCTGCGCAGGGCTTGATCCTCAGGGCACGGAACAGATTTTGCAGCTGATTAAGGATTATCAGTCCAGGATGGAAAATACGGTTATTTTCGTTTCTCATTCAATGGAGGATGTTGCAAAAATCTGCGAAAAGGTGCTTGTTATGAACAAGGGCGGCGTTTCTATGTACGGCACAGTGCCGGAGGTTTATTCGCGCGGCGCGGAGCTTAAAGAAATGGGGCTTAATGTTCCCCAAATAACGGATGTTTTTCTTACCTTGAAAGAGAGGGGAATCCCCTGCAAAACGGATATTTTCACTGTTGAGCAAGGTGTCCGTGAGCTGGAGAGGCTCAAGGCAGAGGGGGTAATGAAATGATTGGAGATATCACAATCGGGCAGTATTTCCCCGGAAATTCCTTTATACATAAGATGGATGCCAGGGCAAAGCTTATTTTGTCCCTTGCAATTATTGTTTCTCTTTTTTTCTGCAAAAACTTTTATTCTCTCGGCTTCGTTATTGCTTTTATTATCGCAATTGTTTTAATCAGCAAAATATCTGTTAAAACGATTCTTAAAAGCATCAAGCCGCTTGCGATAATTATAATT
Source organism: Ruminococcaceae bacterium UBA1438 (assembly GCA_002329285.1). Lineage (GTDB taxonomy): Bacteria > Bacillota > Clostridia > Oscillospirales > Acutalibacteraceae > Eubacterium_R. Next base: position 6,701 of record DCTO01000098.1, on the reverse strand, counting down.
ATAACCTCGCTTCTTAACCTCTTTTATGGCAAAGGAGAACCGCTTCTTGAAATCGGAAGACTCAAAATCACGGAAGCCGGTATTAACACCGCTATATTTATGACGGTGCGCATTATCCTGCTTGTTATTGCCGGATCAATGCTTACTTATACTACAACCCCAACCGATTTAACGGATGCAATCGAAAGGCTTTTCAGGCCGCTGACGGTTTTCAAAATTGACGTTCATTCAATCGCGATGACGACGACAATCGCATTAAGATTTATTCCCACTCTTATTGAGGAAATTGAAAAAATAATGGCTGCTCAAAAATCAAGGGGCGCTGATTTTGAAAGCGGAGGTTTGATTAAAAAGGTTAAAGCCCTCGTGCCAGTTCTCATTCCGCTGTTTATTTCGTCATTCAGGCGCGCAAACGAGCTTGCATATGCAATGGATTGCCGTTGTTACAGAGGAGGCAAGGGAAGAACGAAGATGAAGCAGGTAAAATTCACCGCAAGGGATGCCGTTGCGCTTCTCTTTGTGATTCTTGCTTTCGCGGCAATCATTATTTTAAATGGACTTTCGGCGGCAGTTATATGAGAAATTTGCTTTTGACAATCAGTTATGACGGCAGCGCCTATCACGGCTGGCAGATTCAGGAAAATGCCATCACCGTGCAAGAGGCTTTTCAGTCTGCCGTGAAAAAGGTTTTTTCTGAGGATATTGATATTAAAGGCTGCAGCAGAACAGATAGCGGCGTGCATGCCAATAATTATTGTCTTTCCTTTAAAACCTATAAAAGCATACCATGCGAAAACATCGTGCTTGCGCTAAATACTTATCTGCCAAGTGATATCGCGGTGCTCTCATGCTGTGAGGTGCCTGATGATTTTCATGCGAGATACAATGTTAAAACCAAGCAGTATGTTTTTAAATTATATAACGGAAAAATCCGCAATCCCTTTCTTGAAAAATATGCTTATCATTATCGCTTTGCGCTTGATGCTGATTATCTCAATAAAGAAGCCCAGGCGTTCTGCGGCACACATGATTTTGCCGGCTTCTGCTCCGCTCATTCCGGAGTTGAGGATACAGTGAGAACGGTTAAAGCCTTCACGGTTATGCGTGATGGGGATATGGTTTATTTTACTGTTGAAGCAGATGGCTTTCTTTATAATATGGTGAGAATAATGGTTGGCACTCTGCTGTTTGTTTCAGAGGGGAAAATAAAAGAGGGAGAGCTTTCTGATATCATAAAAAGCAAAAACAGAAAAAGGGCGGGCAAAACTGCTCCGCCTCAGGGCCTGTATTTAGATAAAGTAAATTACTGAAAATAAGGAATATTCTTATGTCAACTAATCAGCGTGAAAATGAGCGCAAGGAAAAACAAAATCAAAAAGCGCGAAAAAAGCAGAGAATAATATGGTTTGCAATTGCCGCCGTTATTTTGGTGCTTGCTGTGATGAAACTGTTTGAGCTTGATTTTTCATCAATCGGCAATTCAATCAGCGGCGGGGACGGGAGTATCGTTTCATCAGTTTCTCAAAGCAGTTATCCTGTTAATCTGACCTCGTCCGATAATGCTGCTTTCGGATCGATTTCCGGCAATATTTATGCCTTAACAGATTTGGATTTTAGTGTTGTCAATCCATCAAACGGCGAAGTTAAGCTCAATTTTGAGCACAGGTTTGCAAATCCTGTTATCGATGTTAACGGGGGTTATGCGGTTTTGTACGACCAGGGCGGCCTTGCTTACAGCCTTAACAATGCTTCCGAAACAGTTTATAATGACAAGACTGATAATCCTATTCTTTGCGCTGCCGTTTCCCAGTCAGGTGTGGTTGCGCTTGCCACAACTTCGGATAATGCCAAAACCACCATCAGGGTTTACAGCAGATCGCTTGACGAAAAATTCAGCTTTGATGTTTCTTTCGGTTATGTTAGCGCGCTTGCTATTGACAGTAAAGGAACACGTATTGCTTTCGCCGCAGTTAATTCGGAAAATGCAAAGCTTAAAACCGTTGTTTATACGATGAATATAAGCGATGATGAGCCGAGAGGGCAGTTTGAATATTCTGCCTCCTCCGTTGTCGATTTGCAGTTTGATTCAAGCAACATTTATATTGTTGGTGATGATTTCGTCAGCGTGGTAACCTCGCTGAAAAAAGAGCATAAGGTTTTGGAACAGGGCAGTATGAATCTTATTTCATATTGTTATGATTCCTCAAATCGCCTTGTGGTTGCTTATTCTGAATTTGACGGTGCAAACAACAGTGCAGTTTCTGTTATAAAGTCTTCAGGCAAGGTATATTCTTCAAAGTCCGATTTGCCTGAAACAAGGCAGGTAACGGCATCTTCCTCAATAATTACCATTCTTTCGGGAAATGAGCTTATATCTTATAAGGCATCTGATTTTGAGGAAAAGAAAAGGTTGATTGCTTCTGAATCATATTCGGCAATTCAACAGATGTCATCAAAGGTGTTTGTCAGATATCAGTCGGTTATTGATGTGGCGGATGCCGAATAAGGGGTTTTATTGTGAATTATATTGATATTTTTTTCATAGTGCTTGTGCTCACGATGCTTGCAGCGGGCTATGCTAGAGGGCTTTTGATTTCCGCGCTCACTCTTGTGCGGTCAATAGTTGTGTTTCCGCTTGCGTTTTTTGTTGCCGGATATTTTAATAAGCAGATTTATGATGCCTTTGTTCATAATGTTGCGCTTGAAAGGGTTAGCACAAGCTTAAAGACTTATGCCGATGTTGATGCTTATTTAGCAAGCTTAAGGCAGTCGGTTGCAGATTTGCCCTTCGGGCTTTCTAATTCGGTTAATCTTTCGTTTCTTGATAATGCAAATAATTCAAATATTGCTCAGGGGCTTGTTGATAATGTTGTTGAGCCGGTAGCGTTAACCGTTATTAAAATTCTTCTTTTTGTTTTAACCGCGGTTGTTTTCTTTGTGATAACGGCCTTGATAATCCACTTGATTAAAAAGGCGGAGGATAAAAAGGACAGCTCTCCGCTCAAGCAAACAAATAAGCTGCTCGGCGCAGCGTTCGGCTTTGTTAAGTTTTTTGTCGTTTCGGCAATAATTTGCGCCGCTTTCAGCTTTATGAGCAGCTCGCTTCTTTCTGATGAAAACAGCTTTAAGCTTATGATTGATTCAAGCCGGGCTGTTGAATATATAAATGAAATCAATCCGTTATTAATTTGGTTTTAGGAGGTAATCATGGATAATTTTAAGGATAATATCAATGATTTATTTAAAGGGTGGAACACTATTCCTAACTGGCTTTGCTTTCTTCGCATTGCACTTATTCCCGTGTTCTCGGTTTTGTTTGTGAAAGACAGATTCTTAATTGCAGCAATTGTTATGGCTGTTGCCGCGCTCACGGATTTGTTTGACGGCAAAATTGCAAGAAAGTATAATATGGTTTCAAATCTTGGAAAAATCCTTGATCCGATTGCCGATAAGCTTTCTCAAATGGCAATTGTTATTATTCTCCTTTATAAATTCTGGGATATCACATATTTCAAGGTGCTTTTGTTTTTATTCATCGCCAAAGAGCTGGTTATGCTGATCGGTGGCGCGCTCCTGCTTGCAAAGGGGTTAAGACCCACTGCGGCTGAAACGATCGGCAAAATATCAACAACCGTCTTCTATGTTTTTATGATTCTCATTATTGCATTCGGCGGGGAGAATGCTGCAATCAAAAACCTCCTTCCGGAGCCTGTAATGATCGGAATGGTTGTAATATCGCTTTTATTCACCTTTGCCGCTCTATTCAGTTATGTTCCGGGCTTCTTTAAGCAGATTAAGGAAAAAAGTGAAAAAGCAGAGCCTGCGGAGGCTAATGAGGCAGAAGAATAATACAATTCAACTTTAAGGAGAACAAGTAATTAATGAAACAGCAATTATGCAGCAGATGCGGTGAGCGCCCTGCGGTCTTATTCATTCAGAAAATGGAAAATGATAAGGTTGTGCCGGAAGGGCTTTGCATCAAATGCGCAAGGGAGCTTAATATTGGCTCCATAAATCAGATGATTGAGCAGCTCGGTATTTCCGATGATGAGCTTGAGCAGGCGTCGGAGCAGATGAATTATTTTATGGAAAATATGCAGGATTTCGATTTCGGCTCGCTTGGCGAAATGTTTAATCAGGAAAATATGGATGGCGCTCAAACTATGCCCTTTGCAAACCTTTTTGCAAACGATGATTCTGCCGGAAATAAGGCTGACAGCAAGCACAAAAAGCCGGGCAGAAGAGGCAAAAAAAATCAGCAGGAGGACACAAGAAAGTTCCTCAATAATTATTGCAATAACTTAACTGCAAAGGCAAAAAGGGGAGAGCTTGATGCAATTATCGGCAGAGAGCAGGAGTTAAACAGAACGGTTCAGATTCTCTGCCGCAGAACAAAGAATAACCCCTGCCTTATTGGTGAGCCCGGCGTCGGCAAAACTGCAATCGCAGAGGGCCTTGCCATCAGAATAGCAAAAGGAGAGGTTCCCGCAAGGCTTCTTGATAAAGAGATATATCTGCTTGATTTAACCGCCCTTGTTGCCGGCACGCAGTTCAGAGGCCAGTTTGAGGGCAGAATCAAGGGTCTTGTTGACGAGGTTAAAAGCGAGGGCAACATCATCCTCTTTATTGATGAGGTTCACAATCTTGTCGGCACAGGGGACAGTGAGGGCACAATGAATGCCGCAAACATCCTGAAGCCTGCGCTTTCAAGGGGCGAAATTCAGGTAATCGGCGCAACAACATTTAATGAATACAGAAAATATATCGAAAAGGATGCCGCTCTTGAGCGCCGCTTCCAGCCGATTAAGATTAATGAGCCTTCGCTTGATGAGGCTTTCAAAATGCTTCTCGGCATTAAAGATTATTATGAGAATTATCATCGGGTAAAAATTTCTGATAGCTTGGTCTATAAAGCCGTAACTATGTCTGAGCGCTTTGTTACGGACAGATATCTGCCCGATAAAGCGATTGATCTTCTTGATGAGGCTTGCACCTGCGCAAATCTTCGCAATCCCGCAATCTCAGAATATCAGATTATGCTTGCTGAAAAGGAGGTTCTCCTTCAGCGCATTGATGCAGCTTCAGAACCCGTTGAGGGGCAGGAGATTGATTATGAGCTTATTTCAAATCTCAAGGCGCAGGAGCTGAAAATCGATGAAAAGCTGCCAGAGCTTGAGGAAAAGGCAAAGGATAATCAGGTTATTGAGGCAGATTTGGCAAAAGTCGTTTCTATGTGGACCGGGATTCCTGCTTCAAAAATTGAGGCAGGGGATATTAAAAAGCTTGCAGATCTTGAAAATGAGCTTAAAAAGCACATTATCGGCCAGGATAAGGCGATTGAAAAGGTTGCAAACGCTGTTCGCCGCGGCAGAGTTCAGATCAGTCCAATTAAAAGGCCGCAGTCCTTCATCTTTGTTGGCCCAACGGGTGTCGGCAAAACAGAGCTTGTTAAGCAGCTTGCCCGGTATCTTTTTGATTCGCCGGACAGCCTCATTCGCCTTGATATGAGCGAATTTATGGAAAAGTTCAGCGTTTCAAGAATTATTGGATCGCCTCCCGGTTATGTCGGTTATGATGACGCCGGTCAGCTCACTGAAAAGGTCAGAAGAAAGCCTTACAGCGTTATCCTCTTTGATGAGATTGAAAAAGCGCATAAGGATGTTCTTAATATTCTGCTTCAGATTCTGGATGAGGGCAGAATTACTGATGCGCAGGGCAGAACAATTAATTTTGAAAACACCATCATTGTTATGACCTCAAATGCCGGATCAACGGATACTGCTTCCCTCGGCTTCGGTAAATCTGATGCAGAAATAAATCAGGATGTCACTATGAAAGCGCTGGAACGCTTCCTTCGTCCTGAATTTCTCGGCAGGGTGGATGAGGTTATAACCTTCAATAGCCTCACAAAGGATGATTTCAGGCAGATCGCCGGCATTATGCTTGCAGAGCTTAAAGAGAGCCTTAAGGATAAGGCTATTGAGCTTGTTTATGATGATGCGGTTGCTGATTATATTGCCGAGGAGGCTTTCGGCTCCAAGAAAAATGCCCGTGCCTTGCGCGATTGCGTAAGGCGTGATGTTGAGGATTTGCTTGCGTCGCAGATAGTTTTCAACACCAATAATGAAATCAATCGTTTCACTCTTTCAGCGGGCGATAAAATTGAAGCTAAGATAAACTAAATTAAAAAAAACACTTGACAGTAAAGCGGTCTTTTATTATAATAAAGACCGTTCCTCGCGGGTGTAGTTCAATGGTAGAATGTCAGCCTTCCAAGCTGAACACGAGGGTTCGATTCCCTTCNNTAGCTCAGCTGGATAGAGCAACCGCCTTCTAAGCGGTAGGTCGAAGGTTCGAGTCCCTCCAAGCGCGCCATTATATGCGCCCTGGGTTGGCAACAGCCTCTCAGAGCGCGAAATATGGTGGGATTAGTTCAGTTGGTTAGAGCGCCAGTTTGTGGCACTGGAGGTCATCGGTTCGAATCCGATATCCCACCCCACAACGAGTTTCCGGCTTGCATTTCTGCAAGTCGGGGATTCAAAATATAACCCTCATATTGGGGTGTCGCCAAGTGGTAAGGCAAGGGACTTTGACTCCCTCATTCGTAGGTTCAAATCCTGCCACCCCAGCCAGTTAGACCTGTTAGCTCAGGCGGTAGAGCACTTGACTTTTAATCAAGGTGTCCGGAGTTCGAATCTCCG
>DCTO01000066.1 GCA_002329285.1 Ruminococcaceae bacterium UBA1438 | reverse complement strand
GTTTCCGATGTCGCAAAGGATTTCAATTTAGCCAATAAGGATATTATCGGAATTCTCAGCGAGTATTGTGATGGCCCTGCCAAAAAAGCATCAAACGTCCTTGAAGAAGAAGAGCTGAATATTCTTTTTGATAAACTGACTCTTGCAAACAGCGTTGAAAATTTTGACGCATATTTTAAGTCCGCAGAGGAAAAGCCAAAGAAGAAGGAAGAAAAGGCTGCGGCAAAGAAGCCTGCTGAAAAGAAAAAGGCTGTCACCGAAAAGGATAAAAAGCGTGAAAGCCAGGCGGCAATTCTGCAAATGGCGGAGCAGGCTGCAAAAAGAGCAGAGGAAAAGGCAAAGAAAAAGGCGGCGCAGCCCGTTCAGGCGCGCACAAAGGGCGAGCAGCGCAGGATTGACACCCGCGTTAATAACGTTGACCTTGAAAAATACAATCAGAAATATGAGGATATCGCCCCCGCTTCCTCGATGGGCGATTATCAGAAAAAGCAAAAGCTTAATCAGAAATCAAAGCAATACAGGAAAAAGCGCCCCGTTTCCAAGAAGAGAGAAACAGAGGCACAGCGCCTTGCCAGAATTGCAGAGCAGAGAAAGAAGCAGCAGATTAAAATTCAGGTGCCGGATGAAATCACCGTCGGCGAGCTTGCTTCGCTTCTGCGCATGACTGCAACGGAGGTTATCAAAAAACTTATGAGCCTCGGCGTTATGGCAACAGTTAATGAGGTTATTGATTATGACACCGCTGAAATCGTTGCAACAGAGCTTGGCGCAAAGGTTGAAAAGCAGGTTATCGTAACGATTGAGGAGCAGATTATTGAAGAGGAAATTGAGAATGATGAAAATGCAATTCCCCGTCCTCCCGTTGTCTGCGTTATGNNCGTTATGGGCCATGTTGACCACGGTAAAACCTCAATCCTTGATGCTATTCGTGACACCGATGTAACCTCAACAGAGGCGGGCGGTATCACCCAGGCAATCGGCGCTTATCAGGTTGAGGTTAACGGTGAGAAGATCACCTTTCTTGATACACCCGGCCATGCTGCATTCACCGCAATGCGCGCAAGGGGCGCAATGGCAACCGATATTGCCGTGCTTGTTGTTGCCGCTGATGACGGTATTATGCCGCAGACTATTGAGGCAATTAACCATGCAAAGGCTGCCGGCATTGAAATCATTGTTGCAATTAATAAGATGGATAAAGAGGGCGCCAACCCAACCCGCGTTATGGAGCAGTTAACAGAGCATGAGCTTGTTCCGGAGGAATGGGGCGGCAGCGTAATCTGCGTTCCCGTTTCCGCAAAAACCGGTATGGGCATTGATAAGCTGCTTGATACAATTCTCCTCGTTTCAGAGGTTTCAGAGTTTAAGGCAAATCCAAACAGAACAGCAAAGGGCGTTGTTATTGAGGCAAGGGTTGATAAGGGCAGAGGTCCGATTGCAACCTTCCTTGTTCAGAACGGAACCCTTAATGCGGGCGATTATGTTGTTGCCGGCACCGCAGTCGGCAGAGTTCGCGCAATGACTGATTATCGCGGCAGAAAGCTTAACAGCGCAGGTCCGTCTGTTCCCGTTGAAATTATGGGTCTTGATGAAGCGCCGATGAGCGGCGATGATTTTAACGTTGTTTCAAACGAAAAGCTTGCCCGCGAGCTTGTTGAGCAGAGAAAGGCAGAGGCTAAGGAAGAGGAATTCAAGCTTTATCAGAAGGTTACTCTTGACACTCTGTTCTCCACGATTGAGGAGGGTATGCTCAAGGAGCTTAACATCATCATCAAAGCCGATGTTCAGGGCTCTGTTGAGGCTGTTAAGCAGTCGCTTCTCAAAATTGAAAATGATGAGGTTCGCGTAAGAATTATTCACGGCGCAGTCGGCGCGGTTAATGATTCCGATGTTATGCTTGCAAGCGCTTCAAATGCAATCATCGTTGCCTTTGCAACAGGCGTTGAGCAGGTTGCTGCCGATAATGCCGCAAGAGACGGCGTTGAAATCAAGCAGTATAACATCATCTATGATGCAATTGAGGATATTGAATCCGCAATGAGGGGCATGCGCTCCGTTAAGTATCGCAATGTTGACACCGGAACGGTTGAGGTTCGTGAGATTTACACGCTTTCAAGCGTTGGCTCAATCGCAGGTTCACTTGTAACAAGCGGCACTGTTCGCCGCGGAGGCAAGGTTCGCGTTATGAGAGACGGCAAACAGATTGCCGAAACCGATATCAAAAACCTTAAGCGCTTCAAGGATGAGGTTAAAGAGGTTTCCTCCGGTTATGAATGCGGTATTTCCCTTGAAAACTGGGATGACCTCAAGCCGGGCGATATCTTTGAATGCTATGTTGTTGAGGAATACAGGGATTAATTATAAACACCCTGAAAATTTAAGATTATTAAATAAAGCAAACCGAGGTGATTTTTATGCCGGGATATCATATTGACAGAATATCGGAGGATATCAAGCGTGAAATTATTTCCCTTATGCGTGAGCTTAAAGACCCTCGCATTGCGGGAAAGCTGCTTTCAGTTGTAACGGTAACCGTGTCAAGCGATTTAAGCTATGCCAAGGTTTATGTCAGCGCAATGGGCGGAATTGATGAGGCGAAGGAGGCATGCAAGGGCCTTGCCAATGCCCAGGGCTATATCCGTCGCGCGCTCGGTAATAATCTCCATTTAAGAAAGGCTCCCGAATTAACCTTTATTCCCGATGATTCTATTGAAAAGGGAATGAAGATTTTCGAGAAGTTAAATTCAAATGAAAATTAGTGTTAAGGAATGTGCCGCTATTTTAAAGCAGCAGGATAATATTCTCATTTTAACCCATGCTCACCCGGATGGGGACACATTGGGCTGCGGCTTTGCGCTTTGCCGTGCTCTGCTTGCGCTTGGTAAAAATGCAAGGGTTATTAATGCTGATGAAATTCCGAAAAAGTATAATTATCTTTTTGAGGATATGGAAAGCAAAAGCTTTGATGAGCAGTTTGTCGTTACTGTTGATGTTGCAACGGAAAATCTTCTCGGCGAGCTTCAGAATGCTTACGGCGGCAAAATCAATCTTTGCATTGACCATCACGGAACAAATACGCTTTATGCGGAAAAAACGCTGCTGGAGGATGTTCCTGCAGCTTGCGAAACCGTGTTCAGGGTTATCAAAGAGCTTGGTGTGCCGGTTGATAAGCAGATTGCAAGCTGCCTTTATACTGGTATAACGACAGACACGGGCTGCTTCAGATATGCTTCCGTAACGGCAAACACCTTCCGCGCGGCGGCAGAGCTTGTTGAGCTTGGCGCTGATAACGGAACGATAAACCGCCTGATGTTCGAAACCAAAACCAAAACCTATGCAAAGCTTGAAAGGCTTGCGCTTGACGGTATGCATTTCCATTGCAATGAGCGCGTTGCCGTTATCACGGTAACACAGGAAATGTATGCCAAAACAGGCTCAAACGAAACAGAAACGGAGGCTTTGGCTCCCCTCACTCGTCAAATTGAGGGCGTTGAGATTGGCTTAACAATCCGCGAAAAGGCGGATAAAACCTGCAAGGTTTCAATCCGCACCTTTGAAAGTGTGAATGCTTCAGAGCTTGCAAATGCATTCGGCGGCGGCGGTCATCCCCAGGCGGCTGCCTGCAGATTTGATTGCCCCGTTGATGAGGCGGAAAAGCTTCTTGTTGAAAAATGCGCCGCGCTTCTTGGTGAATAAAATGAACGGAATTATCTGTATTGATAAGGAGGAGGGCATAACCTCCTTCGGCGTATGCTCGCGCCTGCGCAGGCTTTTCGGTGAAAAAAAGGTTGGCCATGCGGGCACGCTTGATCCTATGGCAACGGGCGTTCTGCCCGTTCTTCTCGGTGGCGCAACAAGATTTCTTGAGTATCTTCCCGATGAGGATAAGGGCTACACCGCTGTTTTCGAGCTTGGCAAAACAACGGATACTTTGGATATCACAGGCACTCTGCTTTCACAGTCAGAGGTTAATGTAACCGCTGAAGAGGTGATAAAAGCAGGGGAGAGCTTTGTGGGGAAAATTTCCCAGCTTCCGCCAATGTATTCCGCAGTGTCTGTCGGCGGCGAAAGGCTTTATAATCTTGCCCGCAAGGGTGTTGAAATTGAGCGCAAGCCGCGTGAGGTGGAAATCAAAAGGCTTGAAATTAAGCCGCTTGGCGGTAATTTATATCAGCTGTTTGTTCTTTGCTCAAAGGGCACTTATGTGCGATCTCTTATTGATGATATCGGCAGTTGGCTCGGCTGTGGCGCTGTTATGACTGCGCTTCGCAGGGAGCTTGCATGCGGCTTTCCGCTTGATGCCTGCCGCTCTCTTTCAGAATTGCAAGCGCTTTCAGTGCAGGGCGAAAGCCTTGAAAAGCTTCTCTTGCCGATTGATAAGGCGCTTGCCTCTTATGATGAGGTCAGAATAAGCGAGGCGCAGGCAACCCGCTTTAAAAACGGCGGCGCACTTGATTTGCAAAGGCTTAAAAATAAGCAGCTCATTTCGGGCGGACTTTATCGGGTTTATTCTCCGGGTGGGGATTTTCTCGGCCTCGGCCGTTCTGATGAAAATGAATTAAAGGTTGAAAAGCTTTACATAAAAAGATAGCTATGAATGAATTTAAAAACAGAAAAGCAGTTGCTCTCGGCGATTTTGACGGAATGCATCTTGCTCATAAAACTGTTGTAACGGGTGCTCAAAACGTTGTTATCTATTGTGTTAACAATAAATTTTCCCTGCTTCAGAAAAGCATTTTTGAAAAGCGTTATCCCAATGCGGTTTTTGCTGATTTTGATGAAATTAAAGATTTAAGCGGCGAGGAGTTTGCCGATAAAATCCTGGTTAATAAATTCGGAGCAGGTGTTATTCTCTGCGGCTTCAACTTCCGCCTTGGCAAAAATGCTTCCTGGTCCGGTTTTGATTTAAGGGAATATCTTGAATCAAGGGATGTCTGGGTTCGCATTCTTGAATCCCAGGATTATGACGGGCTTCCCATCAGCTCCTCAAGAATCCGCAAGGCTATTCAGGATGGCAGAATCAATGCCGCCAATGAAATGCTTGGCTATAGCTTCACCTTTGAAAATGAGGTGGTTAAGGGCGATGCAAGGGGCAGGTCAATCGGCTTTCCAACTGCCAATCAGCGTTTGCCTGAGGGGCTCGTTGTGCCGAAATTCGGCGTATATGAAAGCCGCGCCGTTGTTGATGGCAAAACTTATAAGGCCTTCACAAACATCGGCATCCGCCCAACCTGGCGCGTTGAAAAGCCGCTTTGTGAAACGCATATTTTTGATTTCAGCGGGGACTTATACGGCAAAACCGTTGCCGTGGAGCTTGTTAATTATCTCCGTCCCGAAAAAACTTTTAAGGATATTGATGAATTAAAAAATCAACTTGATTATGATAAAAGCAGTATTATTTGATTTTGATGAAACTTTGCAGGATAGAACTCTTGCTTTTGAGAAATATATGGACACCTTTATGCAAAAATTTCTCCCCGATTTAACGGAGGAGGAAACGCAGAAAAGGCGCCGCGATATGGTTGAAACGGGCAACGGCGGCTATGTTAACCGCGTTAACTGGTATAAATCCCTTATCGATATGTGGGGCTGGAGGGATGCTCCGCCCGCCGAGGTGCTGGCAGAGCATTATGACACGCAGTTTGGTCTTCATAATGTTATTTTTGATGGCTCCGTTCCGCTTTTAAAGGAGCTTCGCAAAAGGGGCTTCATCACGGGCGTTATAACAAACGGCCCGTCTGTTCTGCAACACATGAAAATGGAAGAAAGCGGCCTTATGCCTTATCTTGATATCGTTGTTGTTTCCGGCGATATTGATTGCGCAAAGCCGGAGCCGGGAATTTTCATTTACACGGCTGAAAAGCTTGGTTTAAAGCCGGAGGAATGCGTTTATGTCGGCGATCATCCGGTGAATGATATTCAGGGCGCTGTTTCGGCAGGCATGAAGCCCATAAGAATGAATTTCGGCTGGTTTGAAAATCAGGAGCTTAATCCCGATATTCCAACCGTAACCGATATTTATGACGTTATAAATTATATTTAATTTTGGTGATAAAACAAAAATTATGATTGGCAAACTAATTCTTTTAATCGTTCTGATTTTTCTTAACGCGGTTTTTGCAAGCGCGGAAATTGCCGTTATTTCAATGAATGATGCAAGACTCAGGCAGTTAAGTGCGCAGGGTAATAAAAAGGCTCTGCGCCTTTCAAAGCTTGTTGATCAGCCCTCGCGCTTTCTTGCAACAATCCAGGTTGCAATCACCTTTGCGGGGCTTTTAAGCTCTGCCTTTGCGGCAGACAGCTTTGCCGCGCCCGTTGTTGAATGGTTGCTTTCAAAGGGCGTTTCTCTCGGCAAGCAAACCCTCGGCAACGTTGTGGTAATTATAATCACAATTGTGCTGGCTTATTTCAATCTCGTGTTCGGCGAGCTTGTGCCAAAGCGCGTTGCCATGAAAAGGGCAGAGAAGATGGCGCTCGGAATGTCCACGATGCTTTATGGCGTTTCGGTTGTTTTCAGGCCGATTGTGTTTATCTTAACTGTTTCAACAAATCTTGTGCTTCGTCTGATTGGGATTGATCCTAATGAAAGCGATGATATGGTCACTGAGGAGGAAATCAGAATGCTCCTCTCCCAGGGCAATGAGCAGGGCACAATCAATGATGATGAAAACGAAATGATTCAGAATGTGTTTGATTTTAATGACACAACTGTTGATCAGATATGCACACACAGAATTGATGTCGTTTCCCTTGATGCGTCTGATGATGCCGCTGATTGGCGCAAAATCATTTATGAAAACCGCCACAGCTATTATCCGATTTATAAGGATAACAGCGAGAATATTATCGGCGTGCTTGATGCAAAGGATTATTTCCGCTTGCCACAGAAAACAAAGGCGGCAATTTTAAGCAATGCCGTTGATGAGCCGTATTATATTCCAAGCGGAATGAAGGCAAACGTGCTTTTCAAAAAAATGAAAAGCATCCGCAATTATTTTGCAATAATTATTGATGAATACGGCGGCTTTGAGGGCATAATAACCTTGCATGATTTAATGGAAGCCCTGGTTGGCGATATGTATGATGTTGATGAAGGCGTTGTTGCAAGCGATATTCAGCAGCTTGATGAAAATAACTGGCTGATTAAAGGCAGTGCAGATATTGATGAGGTTTGCGAGGAGCTTGGCACAGAGCTTGAGGATGATGAGTTTGACACCTTCAATGGCTTCGTTTGCTCCGTAATTCAGCGAATTCCGGATGACGGTGAGGTTTTCACCTGCGAAACCGATGATTTGATAATCAATGTTCGCTCCGTTAAAAACCGCATGGTGCAGTCTGCTTCCGTATCTAAAAAACTGCAAGAGGAAAGTGATTGATTTATGGCTCTTGAAGAGCAGGTTGTTGATTTGTTACTGAAAAAAGGCTGGCACATTGCCTTTGCGGAATCCTGCACGGGCGGCCTGTGTGCCGGCACTTTGGTGAATGTCACAAACGCCTCACGCGTTCTTGATGTCTCCTTTGTAACCTATGCAAATAATGCAAAAATAAAGCATCTCGGCGTCAGCACTGAAACCATTTATGAGCATGGTGTTGTGTCAGAGCCGGCTGCGCGGGAAATGGCGCTCGGCGTGGCAGATGCCGCAAAAAGCGAGGTCGGCGTCGGCATAACGGGAATTGCCGGACCCGGCGGCGGAACGGATAAAAAGCCCGTCGGCATGGTCTGCTTCGGCTTTTGCATAAATAGCAAGGTCAAAACCTTTACAAAGCAGTTCGGCGAAATCGGAAGACAGCAGGTTCGTAAGTCATCTGTTGAATTTGTTTTCCAAACTTTGCTTGATTTATTAAATAATGCTTGATTTTTTATCAACTTTAATATAGAATAGTCATTGTTAATTGCTGGTGTGGCTCAGTTGGTAGAGCAGCGCATTCGTAATGCGCAGGTCTCGGGAAGTAGTTAAGGATACATTATGAAAGAAATTGCATATAGTGGCTATAATCAGATAACATGCGACCGAATATGTGATTATTTGAAGAACCGTGATATTAAGTTTAGCGTTTCTCTTACCAATCCGTTTCAAGGCGGAGCATTGGTGAGAAACAAGACGGTAATCAAGGTCAAAAAAGACATTCTTACAGATGCTAATCGTGCTGAAATACAGGCAATTATTTATTCATCAATAGAGTTTTAATTGAATAATTGCTGGTGTGGCTCAGTTGGTAGAGCAGCGCATTCGTAATGCGCAGGTCTCGGGAAGTAGTTAAGGATACACTTCGTTTGAGCCGAATGTAAAAAGTTAATAAAATGCTACTGTGGCTCAGTTGGTAGAGCAGCGCATTCGTAATGCGCAGGCCGTCGGTTCGAGTCCGACCAGTAGCTCCAAAGCAAAACAGACACCCTCGCGGTGTCTGTTTTGCTTTCAATATAATGCCGGCGAGAAACGAACTCCAAATTTACCGTGCAGTTTGCTGCTGGGTAAATTTGGGAGAAAGGTCCGGTGGACCTTTCGATAGTTGAGAGGAGAGTCCGACCACCGGCTCCAAAGTAAAACAGACACCCTTGGGGAGGCACTTCATAAAGAAGGTTGCCTCCCTTGGTCTTTGTAATCAGCCGATGTTTGATTGTAGGAATAGAAAACATAAAGCCTCTGCCTTAACAATTATCTGTCTTGACCAGTAAAAATTGCATTTTATCAAACTATTACATTTGAAATGATGAAGTATATGCAAAATGAAATTAGTTAAAATTATTTGCGTTTTTCTCTGTTCTTGAGCAGTAAAAAATCTTCAAAAAACGGCACTAATTCTTTTAAAAGTGTATTTTACTTATTTTGGCAAGGAGTGAAGATTCATTCCTTGGTTTTCTTTTATTACATAACAAAAATGATATATGTATTGACAACAGAGATGTATAGTTGTATAATCACGATAGGTAACAAGTGTTGCGTAACGACTGTTGCAAATGTTCATAAGGAGTATTCATATGCCACCGAAAGTAAAGTTTCAGAAGGAAGAAATTATAGAAGCCGCTGTTAATATTACACGAGAAAGAGGAATAAATGCCGTGACAGCCCGT
Source organism: Ruminococcaceae bacterium UBA1438 (assembly GCA_002329285.1). Taxonomy (GTDB): domain Bacteria; phylum Bacillota; class Clostridia; order Oscillospirales; family Acutalibacteraceae; genus Eubacterium_R. The sequence continues at coordinate 20,811 of DCTO01000066.1, read as the reverse complement.
GAGGCAGGCGCAAGACTCGGCGTGTCCTCCCGCCCGCTTTTTACCTATTTCGATACGGTTGACGAATTGAAAAAAGAAGTATACTTTTATGCAAAAAGCCTGTATCAGGAGTATGTAAAAAATGGTTTGAAAGCAGAAATTCCCTTTCTCGGCGTCGGACAGAACTATATCCGTTTTGCAAAAGAAGAAAAGGAACTTTACAAATATCTTTTTTTAACCGCACCTGACGGAATTAAAGGAAGTGCCATAGACGGATTAAAACTCTCACAGGATTTGGTGCGTGAGTCGCTGATGCATATTTATCATATGGACGGCGACACAGCAGATAAATACTTCCGCGATTTATGGCTCGTGGCGTACAGTATTGCCACGCTGATTGTAACAGGCGAATGTCCCTATACCGATGAAGAAATCAGCGCCTTGTTCACGGAATTCAGCGTGTCAATTTGTAAGGCATACAAGGAAATTCCGGGGCTTTCTGACGGCAATTTTGATAAGGAAACTGTATTCAGAGAACTTGTTAAAAAGTAGTACGGAGGCAGTATGAAAGTAATCAAATTTTTTGAGAGCGACAGAAAAGCACACTGGCTTGCGGAAATCAAAAAGAGCGATTGGCGAGCAAGCGCCTTTTTGCACAGGCTACTGAGTGAAAACACGTTTTTTGACGTGATGGGCGAGCGCTCTGAGGTGCTGCTGCTCACAGATGGCGACGATTTGATTTCTCACTGCACCTTTGCAGAGCGGGACGACATCCAGCCGACAGACCTGACACCGTGGGTTGGCTTTGTTTATACCTTTCCGAAATACCGCGGGCATCGATATGCAGGTTTGCTTTTTGATGAGATTGAGCGTCTTTCAAAAAGCCGTGGCATCCCTGTTGTTTACCTTTCAACTAATCACATCGGACTGTATGAAAAATACGGCTTTGAATTTCTTGATATGATGAACGATATCGACGGAGAGCCGTCAAGAGTTTATGTTAAGAGGTTTGCACTTGGGGACAACATTGAAATTGAAAGAATAGCAGATGACAGAATTCTGGAAGCGTTAGCGCTTGCATGGAAGGTTTTTTTGGAATATGAATCGCCTGATTATTCCCCCGAAGGAACGGAAGAGTTTAAGAAATGCCTGCACGATGAAAACTATCTTTCAGGTATTGAATACTACGGAGCATTTTACGGTGAAACGCTTATCGGCACAATAGGAATCAGAGCAGAAAAAAGGCATATTTGCTTTTTCTTCGTGGACGACAATTATCACAGGCAGGGTATCGGCACGGCTTTGTTCAGAAATTTATTAAAGGATTATCCGAGCGAAACGATTACGCTCAATTCCTCGCCGTACGGCGTGCCGTTTTATAAGGCGCTCGGTTTCGTACCCACCGACAAGGAGCAAACCGTAAACGGAATCAGATTTACACCGATGAGGTTTGGATAAATCAGAATTTATGGGGGAACAAGATGACAAAAGAAATACTGCCGCAAGATACTACAAGAGCCGCAGCTTATGAATTATGGATGAACGCACCAAACCCAATGGTTACTTTTTTCAAGACCTTGGATGTGACTAATCTGGTGAGATATAGTAAAAAGAAGCATTTTAAATTTAATATGCTGCTGGATTACTGCATAGGCAGAGCGGCTGCATCGATAAAAGAGTTTTATATTCTTCCTGTTGGAGACAAGTTGATCCAATATGATGCTATTGCTGTTAATACAATAGTAAAGAACAAAAACAATGAAGTGAATTCCTGTGATATCAGTCAATCAGCGGATCTGACTGTTTTTAATCGGGAGTATCTGAAGTACACCGCTCAAGTTGCTGAAAGCTGTACAGATAGGGATTTGTCCGAGGAAAGTATGGTCATTGGTACATCGGCAATTATTGATACAGAGATTGCTGGTGCCGTTGGAATGAACAGTGGAATTTTCAATAATCCCTTTATCATTTGGGGAAAGTATCAGAAAAAGTGTTTGAAGTTTTACTTGCCTATATCGTTTCAATTTCATCATACGCAGATGGATGGAGCTCATGCAGGTAGATTTCTTGCGAACCTACAAAACCAAATCAACCAGTTACGATAACAAATTCCTATTTGTAAAGGAGAAAAAATGTTAAAAACGAAGCGCTTAATTCTGCGCCGCTGGGAAGAAAATGACGCGGAAGATTTATTCCGGTATGCAAAGGACCCCGATATAGGTCCGCCCGCAGGATGGAAGCCTCATCAAAATATTGAGGAGAGCCGTGAAATAATCAGAAATGTGCTGAGCGGACCCGAAGCCTACGCCGTTTGTCTTAAAGAGGACAGTACACCTATCGGCGCGATTGAGCTGATGCTCGGCGGTTCGTCAGTCAATAGATTAAATAACGCAGACGAATTGTATTAAGAAAGAATAATTAACATCAGTTTATAGCCGCTTTCTTTTTATAATCCTACTCAATGCAAATCCCCGAGAAATCGGGGATTAATTCTTTCAAGAGGCTTTTAATTGTTCTGTGTAAAATATTTGCACGGGTATGATTGCAATCCGGAGTTCGGGTCCTTCTTGTAAAGAAGTACTTGTGATTTCTTCTTTTTGATTAAATGACCATTCAATGACCATTTACGAACGGAAAGCCGTAGCAAAAGAGAGCGCTGATTGAATAATTGAGCACTAATAAGGATAATAAAAACGGCTTAAGACCGCTGTATATCGCTATACGAACTGTTTCAGGACTTTTTCGTAATGCGCAGGTCGCCGGTTCGAGTCCGGCCACCAGCTCCAAAAATACGGAAACAGTTTTTTCTGTTTCCGTATTTTAATATACTGTACGTATATATTTACAATTATTCAAAAAATGCTGTAATCCCGCTGTCTAAAAATAACACACAGACCAAGACATACTTGTATTCCCGAAGAGACCACCCAAATAATGACTTTTTCAAGAGCGCATAATAATACAAATTGTAAAAGAAAACCGTTTTTCTTTATGAGGAGGTATATAGTCACGCTTTTGGCAGTTTTTTCATCAGTGTTTGCAAGGCTTTGGGGACTCGGTTTTGAGTTCTTAAGGTAAGTTATACCTGATTCGGCGTTTTAGGGGTTAAAAGCGTGACGGTAACCTATTTTAGCGAACAGAAACAACGGAAGCGAAGCACAATACATATACTTGATACTGAACGGCTGATTCGCATATTTCCCAAGCGTAGACCAAAACTTTTTGCCAGAAATCGGCTTATAAATCGCAGAACGATTATTTTCAATGAAATAAACACATAAGGGATTGGTATTTACCAATCCCTTTTAAGTTAATCGTGTTTTAAGTTTTCAATAATGTTATCGTCTTTGATTTTGTCTGCAGAATAAAGCAGCGACATAAGAACAATAACAAATACTGCAAGAATTGCTGAAAGGTAATATTGCCAGTTCGTTGAAAATGGAATCTGCATACCTTCTGCGTTAGATAGCGCATAGTACATCAGCGCGTGAAGTCCTATGCTTATCGGCAGTGACCACACCAGCGACTTTGCGCCGTACCGCAGGCTCTCAACGTAAATCATTTTCTTAAAGCCCTTTGGCGTAACGCCCACGGATTTAAGCATGGCGAACTCTGTTTTACGCTCATTCATTGAGTTGGAAATAGAGTTGATAATATTGATAATTGCAATAAGCGTAATCAGCGAGATAAAGCCGTAAATAAATACTTTCATAATTTGGAGGACGGCGTTAATCGCCTGAATCTGCGAGGTTGTATCCACTATTTCACAGGCTATTCCCTTGCTTTCAAAATATGACTCTGCCGCTTCCATAGCAGGTTTGTAATCTTTAACGAAAATATTAAACACACAGCCATTTTGTTCAACGGGAAGTGACGAAATAGCATCCTCGGGAAGTATGATTGAGGGGTAATTCATATACTTCGGCAAAAACAATCTGCCATTGTACTCTTTATCTGTAATAAAGCCCGCAGTTACGTTAAAATCACGCTTAATACTGTTCTCGCCCGTATTTTCGTCAATCTGATTGATATAACATTCAAGCGTTTTGCCTGCGGCGTCTGCGGAAAATGCCGAGTAGCTTTTATGTATTTTACCCGATGCAGCCGTAACCCGGTTGAAAACGATTGCTTTTAAGCTGTCTGTATTATGATAGCCCTCGGGTTTTTCGCCAAGCGCTCTGAGATAATCGTCAAATCTCTCGTTTTCCATAACAAAAACATAGATGCTTTTTTCTTCGCTGTTGTAGGCACTATTTGCGTTTGCAGTTAATAAGTCAGTATTCTTCAGAGTACTGTTTGTCTGCAGATATGAAACGCAGTCATCAATATCCGCACCGTCAAAGTATTTCTTTACGGCATTCTTATCCTCGATTTTTGAATAAACCTGAAAATCGGCGTTTTGTTCGCCCGTTTCAAGCTCTACCATAGAGGTAAAAAGCTGTGAGAAATTGGTAACCGAAATAAACAACACTACACTCATAACAAGTGCAAAAACTATTGTTCTGCTGCGTCTGCCGTTGCGCTTAAAGTTTTTGACCGCAAGCTCGCCTTCAAATCCGTAAAGCTTCTTTGTCAGCTTGGAAACGCGCAGGCGCTTTGCCTTTTTCACTTTAACGGTGTTAGTGCCTTTAATCGCATTTATAGGTGTTGTTTTTGACGCTCTGAACGCAGGAATATAACAGGAAATAAGAATTGTAAGCGCACTTAAAACAACAGTGCCGATTAAGATGTACGGACTGAAATGCACGTTTAATGTGCCTTGAATAGGTATTGCAAAGGTTGACATAAACGCTTCCTCAATGCTCTTGAAGGTAATCGCCATACCTATAAATCCCGCAATAATTCCGAGCGGAATTCCCACCAAGCCGAGTATAAAGCCCTCAAAGTAAATTGACGAGCGCTTTTGTTTTTTAGTCGCTCCTACCGAGGCGAGCATACCCAGATAGCGTTCACGCTCCTGATAAGATACGGCAAAGCTGTCGTAAATCATAAACACGGAAGCAAAAACGATTACAGCAAGAATAATGCAGGTAAAAATTTTAACCGTTCTTATTGTACTGCTGCCTCTGTTTACGCCCGAATAATCGAGTAAATCGGTATTATAAGAGATATTTTTTGCGCCCGTTTTCTTTTGCAGCGCTTCGGCTTTGTCATAAAACGATTTGTCAAGCGTTTTATAACTGAAAGTTACATACGATACAGCGCCCTCAAGCTTTGCCGTAACGCCGTCGCATTTGTCAAAAAAGCTGACATTGCCCTTTGCAATACCGCAGATTGTGTAGTCCTTAAAGTATTCTTTTTCCGTGGCGTAATCGCTGCAGTAAAGGCTGACGGTATCGCCGACCTTCCAATCCAGCTTGTTGTTTTCAATATACTTATCGGTAATAAGAAGGTCGTTTTTGTTTTTCGGGAACGCGCCTTCTTTTATGTGGATATTCCGCATTTTGACAACGTTTTCGTCAACCGCGTCAATCTGCGAGTACGCCTTTGCCTTTTCTATATCCTTCTGATAGGTGAACTGACACAACTGTGTGCCGGCATAGTATTCCATATTCTCGCTTTGAAACGCGGCAAGGTCTGGCGCTTCTTCGTAAATCAATTGAGCCTGCCAGCTTCCGTCATAAGCAAGGGTTGAATCCTTAAGGAAACTGACAAAGGAAAAAACGGTTGTAAACACCGCAGTTACCATTGCGACGGAAACAATAATTGACAGCACCGTTAACAGTGAACGGCGTTTGTGGCTCTTAATGTGTCGGAGAGTCAAGCTGTTTACAATGTTCATTGTACTCTCCTTTCGTCGCGGACGATTTTGCCGTCCTTGATTTCAATAAGGCGGTCTGCGGAAAGCGCAATATTCTCGTCGTGTGTAATCATAATAACGGTCTGTCCGAGCTCACGGTTGAACTGACGTAAAAGCGAAATAATTTCCTTACTGTTTTCGCTGTCAAGGTTACCCGTCGGCTCGTCGGCAAGCATTAGAGCAGGGTTGTTTATCAGCGCTCTGCCGATAGATACTCTCTGCTGCTGACCGCCCGAAAGCTGCGAAGGCAGATGGCTTAATCTTTCCTGTAATCCAAGACGCTCAATGATACTATTAAGCTGTCTTTTATCGGGCTTTCTTCCGTCAAGCAGAAGCGGAAGAGTCAAGTTTTCCTCAACCGTTAATATGGGTATAAGGTTGTAAAACTGATATACAAGACCTATTTGACGGCGGCGGAAAATAGCAAGCGCCGTTTCATCAAGGGTTGAAATATCGGTTTTATCAATAATAACGCTTCCGCTCGTTGCGGTATCAACACCGCCGAGTATGTGCATAAGCGTTGATTTACCCGAGCCGCTCGGACCCACAATTGCAACAAATTCGCCGCGCTCAACCGAAAAATTAACGTTATCAAGCGCTTTTACCATTGTGTCGCCGCTGCCGTAGGTTTTGCAAAGATTTACTGTTTCTAAAATTTTCATAGTATTTCCTCCTTCTGACACAATGGTACTATTCCAAACTTACAATCAGGTGAATTTATTATTACAATTCAATCATATAACGGATTTATAAAACTTTATCTCAAATTCCGTGCCGCTACCTTCCTCACTTATGACGGAAACGGCGGCGTTTTCTTTATTAAGAATTGCTTTTGATAACGCAAGCCCTATGCCTACGCTTTCCGATGAAGCATTTTTACCGTGATAAAAACGCTCAAAGATATGCGGCAAATCCTCTTTTGCTATACCGCAGCCATTGTCACATATAATAACGCGCCCAAAAAGCGCTGTTTCGTCGGTTTTAATTTCAAGCCTGCCACCGTCAGAGGTGTGCTCAATGCAGTTTTTGATTATGTTGCCGATTGCTTCGGCAGTCCAGCCGCTGTCACCCGTAAATGAAAAATCCTTAATGCTTTTTTTAACCGTAATATTTTTTAAATCAAGCGTAAGCATAAACGGTTTAAGGCTTTCGTCAATTACATCACCGACGGAAACCTCAGCGCTGTTCATTTCAACCGTGCCGGCGTCAAGCTTTGAGAGTTTTAGCAGCGTTTGTATAAGCCAGCTCATTTTTTCACATTGAGTATTAATAATCTGCGTAAATTCTTTGCGCTTTTCTGCGTCCTGCTCCTTTTCAAGCAGTTCCGAAACAACGAGCATTGAGGTGAGCGGTGTTTTAAGCTGATGTGAAATATCCGCAAGAGAGTCGGCAAGATACGTCTTGTCAGCCGCAATCACTTCATTCTGCGTTTTAAGCTGACTGATAACCTTCAAAAGATTGTTTTGCAGAATTGAAAGCTCTCCTTCGGTATTATCTTCAAGAGCCAAATCGTAATTGCCTGAACACACAAGCAACAAATAATCATTCAAATCACTTATTGCGCGGTACCGCCTATTTGTATAAAAACAAAATATAGCTGTAAGAATAATACCGAGCGTAGCACAGATTATTGCCCCCGATTTATTCATAAACAGCATTATTGTTGAAGCTGCAGCAGTAACGGCAACGCCCATAATAACAGGAATAAAGAATTCTTTATTTTTCATCAATAATATACCCCATTCCTCTCACGGTTTTAATAATCTTTGGCTCAGCGGGATTCTCCTCAATTTTGTTTCTTAACCTTTTTATGTAAACGGTCAGCGTATTGTCATTTACAAAATCGCCCTCTACGTCCCATATGTCCTCAAGCAGTCTGTTTCGGGTTAAAACAATTCCGCGATTATTAAGCATTGTCAGCAGCAGACGGTATTCCATAGCGGTAAGAATAACCTCCTCGCCGTTTTTGAACACCCTTGCCTCGTTTGTGTTAATTTTAACGTTTTTGATATTAATAATTCCGTCTGCGCTGTCCTTGCTGTAACGGCGGAGCACGGATTTAATCCTTGCAAGCAATTCCTTAAGTCTAAACGGCTTTGAAATATAATCGTCCGCGCCGAGATCAAAGCCCATAACAACATTTGCTTCATCGTCATAGGCGGTAAGAAAAATCACGGGATAGTCGCCCTGCGCTTTCACCGCTTTGCAGATATCATAGCCGCTGCCGTCAGGCAGAGTCAAATCAAGAAGATATAATGAAAAAGTATTGTTATCGATAACACTTTTCGCTTCACGAATGCTCTTTGCAAGCATTACCTCGTAGCCCTCGCTTTGAAGCGAATAGGTAAGCGCTATGCCGATCGCCTCGTCGTCCTCTAATAAAAAGATGTTCATACTATCACCTCGGATTTCATTTTAGCATATTAGTGATGATGTTTCCATAACAATATTGTCACATTAAATAAGGCTTCGGATTAATCCGAAGCCTTTAATTTATTTCTTACTCGTTATTCTTTCAAACATCTCGTTGATTTTATCGTAATCGCGGGCGAAGGATTCAGCGCTGGCGATTATCATTTCATCGGCGGTAACGTCTGAGAAGTCGACCTTGTATCCGGCGTGGTCTGCGAGATACTCAATGAATAATCTTTGCGCTCTGCCGTTGCCTTCACGGAACGGATGAAGAACATTAATTTCGCTTAGAAAATACGCCAGGCTGTGCGCAATATTGCCGTCATAATCAATCAGATAATTATCCGCTTTGAGCTTTGCGAAAATGTCCGCCGCATACGTCTCAATATGCTGACTCAGGCAAAACTGATTACCCTTTGAGATATTGACATGACGTGCTTCACCTGCCCAGGTATATATATCTTCAAAGACAAATTTATGAATTCTTTTAAGGTGCTCAAAATCAAAATTGCCCTTAATCGGCTCCGCCTTTGCCATCGCTATTTTCAGCGAGGTTATTTCTCTTTCGGCGGTAACGAGCTCGTTGTGATTTTTTATACCGAGTTTGTTTATCAGCACATTTGAATCGGGATAACAGTATTCTTTATCCCATTCGTATTCATAACTATATCCCATAAGCTCACCTATGCGGAATGCTTGAGTATCAACTCGCGCAGAATCTTCTGAAACTGCTCTTTGCTCGAAAGGGAAATGCGGATGCGTTCTTTGTCAGCATCGGTAAGCGGCATTCCCTCAATCGCCATTGAGCCGTTCACTTCGTTTACAATTTTATCTATCTCACTCATACGCTTTCTCCTTTCGTTTAGTACACCTATATTATACCACAAACATATATACAATTCAATAAATAATATCATATCACTATGAATAAATAATTGCAATTTCAGTTGCTCTTATGTCCAAGAATTTGTACTAACTTTAACTCGGCGTTGAAACTAAAAACATATGGCGTTATGATTAAAGTGGACAAGGTTCCGTATGAAATATTCTGATTTGCGGGAGGAGGATTGTATATGGATTACAGGCAGCAGGTTGAGTATCTGAAAGCGGGAAATTATTTCTTTATCCCCAACGATATATTCAGTTATGATTTAACGCCGAAGGCATTTATCGTCTTGTGTTACCTCGCTCACATCAGCGATAATATGGGCGAGAGTCATCCCTCAAGATACACCATCGGTAAGCATTGTCATATCACCCGTTCAACTGTCGACAGGGCACTGAAAGAATTAGCTGATAACGGGCTGATTGACATAGAAAAACGATACAAGGATAACATACAAACTACCAGCTCATATTCACTCTGTTACATCACTAAAAAGAACAAAACCATATACAACCTTGTAGCAGATATGAACGGAGTACTGGAAGGTAACAAAAAACGCGGAACCAGGTATTTAAGCGGTAAAAGAGATTAGTAAACGGGCTTTGAATATAGGCGAGTTTCGGCTTTGTATATCGCTCGCCCAAGGCGGCGATACAAAGCCAATGGGGCTGGCGCCCCAAACCCCGTTTTTTTAGGAGATAGATATGAACAGAGATATCGTTTTGAATTTCAGAGTGACGGAAAAAGAACGGCAGATAATTGAAGATATTCACGGAGCAGATCGAGAAGGTGATTGTTACAGAGCCGAGAGATCTGCTCTTTTGTTTCAGGGATGGACGGCAGGAACGGCGGCACTGTGAGCTTTCCGGGCACAAGGACTGTTGGACACAGGAGATGCGTGACAGGCACTCTGCTTACATGACCGAAGAAAACAAACGAAGATAGTCAGCTTAAGAATACCGTGCTTGAATTCACCCTTTATGTCCTTATCGGTAATATCCTCGCCGACATAAAAGCTTCTTGCGCAGGAACCGTAAACTCTCTCCCTACGGATGTATTTGCCGTTTTTCTTTTCTTCTTCATCATGATTATGGCTCTTTTCCGCCGAAATTGTCAGATAACCGTCCTTAAGGGCAACCTTAACGTCCTCTTTCTTGAAGCCCGGTAAATCCATAACCAGATTATAGCTTGTGTCGTTTTCCTGAACATCGGTTTTCATAATTCCTTTTTCATGATGTCCGTAAAGCCTTTTTTCTGCTTTCCTCATTTCCGAATCATCAAAGAACGGAAAATCAAACCAATCATCAAATAAATCTCTTCCGAATACGCTAGGCAACATAAGTCATCGCTCCTTTCAAAAGCACCATTAATAGTTATTGCCATTATGATTTGCTTTATTCGAATTATTTGAACTCGGTCGGAAGCATTTGCAGTTGTTCTGAAACTCAGGCATGCTGTTTTGTGTTTCTTTCTTTGTTCTGTAATCACTATAGCACAACGAATTAGCACTGTCAATAGGAGAGTGCTAATTTAACAATTTATGCAATGATTGTTAACAACTTATGCAATGTTGCTTAACAATTTATACGATAAATTACCTTGGCGTACAAAGATTTACGGAATTGGAATATATGGCGTGTCGTGTTCGCCGAGCGTGGCGGTTTCCGTTGTCCGCTCTGTTGTAGCGACGGATTTATTGCTATGCAGGAAATTTGATTTTCTTTGTGTTCTTGCCTGAATTCTGTGCAGCTTGAAAGAAACAATGCTTATATTAATCAAATAAGGCAGTCATATGCTGAAAACAAGTCAAGTCTTAATATTAATTCGGAAAGCGAAGGTGAATAATACACCCTTAACTACAGCCCGAGGTCATCGGTTCGAGTCCGATTACCAGCTCCAAAGCAAAACAGACACCCTTGCGGTGTCTGTTTTGCTTTCAATTTAACGCCGGACGAGAAACGAACTCCAAATTTACCGTGCAATGCCTTGCTGGGTAAATTTGGGAGAAAGGTCCGGTGGACCTTTCGATAGTTGAGAAGAGAGTCCGGCCACCAGCTCCAGAAATACGGAAACAGTTTTTTGTTTCTGTATTTTTATTTTCGTCTGACTTGTTCCGGCGAAACGCACACTGCTTTGTTCCCGAAAGCTTTTAATTATGCGCTTTTCGGGCATTTTTCAAATTATTAATCGAGCAAAAATGAGAGCGAAAAAGTAAATAATATCGCGTAAATTCTGTGAACAAATAAGAAATCTCATCCCGAATTTTTCAGAATGAGATTTTTTTAAAAGTTTCCCAAGACCATCTAATGACCACTTATGAAATTATAGGTTAAAGCATTTGCCCGACAAATCAGAAGTTGTCAAGCTATTTCGTATCCGTTCTTTTTTAGAGCATTTATTGCTTTTTCAAATTGTTCTTCTTTTACCAAAATATAGTCAGTGTTATATGTTGATACGGCGAAGATACCTATTTTTTCTTCTGCAAGAATAGTTGAGAGCTTTGACAGGATTCCTATAAGAGAAAAATCCAACTCACCTTCAATACGAAAGCCCTTCCATCCGTGTTCACATTCCGTTGTTTTTGACGGCGTATCTTCCGTTTTGCAAACCAAAGATAATTCCTCGTCGGTTTTACTGATAAAAAAGAGTTCAGATGTCATATCAATTTCAGTAATGTTTGGAACCTTGCACACAGTAAGATGATATGGCAATACTTTTAGCACCATTTTATTTCAACTCCTTAAATACCGATTTGTCGAATTCATTATACCACATCATATGAAAAAAGTACACCGCCGATTAGGCGGCGGTGCTTCGGTTTAAGCTTTGTTGAATTTTTCTTTCGGCTGCTTGCAGCGCGGGCAGCGCCAATCGTCCGGTAAATCCTCAAATGCAACGCCGTCATGCTCTGCGGGGTCATAAACATAGCCGCAAACGGAGCACACATATTTGCCTGTGGCTGTTTTGAATATGATTTCGCCTGCGGGGATGGTTTCGGGCGGGTTATTCAAATCAATAATCTTTTTGCCTTCCAGATTTTCATAACCCTGCGGGGTATGCGTACCGCAGTAAACCGTCGGATGCATGGAAACGAATTCACGCACTCTGTCAAGCGTTACTCTTGCTTCGGCAAGGTCGTCAAATACAACAGAAAGCTTGTTTTCATAGAGCGCCTCATCAACATATGTAATATCGCCGTGGAGCATATAGAAAAGTCCGTCGTTTTCGACGATAACAATGCTGTTTCCGTTTGTGTGTCCCTTTGCTTTTATAAAGTAAACGCCGTCAATAATCTTCTGACTTGCAGGGAAATTGTAATAAGCGCCGTCCGTAAAGGAAACGGGTACAATATTATCAAGTCCCTTGAGCTCGTCGGCGGATATTTCTTCCTCGTTGACATAAATCTTTGCATTCGGGAAGGATTTCAACTCGCCAGAATGGTCGCTGTGCTTGTGAGTAAGTAAAATTCTTGTAACCTGCTCCGGCTTGTAGCCGAGGTCTGCAAGTGCTTCCGTATAGGTGCTTATGTCCTTGCCTGTATATGCAAGACTGTTTTCGTCCGGTGCCTCCTCCGGTGTGCCGGCAGGCAGACCCGTGTCAACAAGAATTACCTCGTCGCCTGTATCAATCAGATAATTCTGAAGCGTTCCGCGGTAACGGACGCTTTTATCGAATTTATCCATTCCTTCCTCACCGCCGAAAGCAAACGGCTGTGAATAGAATCCGTCTTTCCTGAATTTAACTGCTTTAATAATCATAAATTTTTCTCCATTCCTGTCAATGCTTTATTAAGTAGCGCTTTTAACTGGACAAGCTCCGTCTGAGTAAGGTCAAGACAGCCTGTCATAGCATAGGGTACAGAGGTTGCTTTTTCCTTAAGCCTTTCGCCCTGCTCGGTTAATGTGACAAACAGCTTCCGCTCGTTGTTTTCAGGTCGGCTGCGCAGAATATATCCTGTTTTTTCAAGCCGTTTCAGAAGCGGAGCAAGCGTTCCCGAATCAAGATGTATCTTATTCCCGAGTTCACTCTCGCTTAATGTGCCGTGCTCCCACAACACCATCATAACAAGATACTGGGTATAAGTCAAATGAAGTGCCTCAAGAGGCTTGCGGTATTGGCGCACGACCTCCTTGGCGCAGGCATACAGCGGAAAACAAAGCTGATTATCAAGCCGAATACTCTCGTATTTATTTTCTGCTGTCGTTGACATCAGTCTCTCCTTTTATCCTTCGGCACCCAACAGTGCCACTTTGGCGCTTTCGGCATTTCTTCGCCTTTTATCAACGCCTTAATAACTCTTCTGTGTGTAAAACAGCAGCATAAAACTAAAACTGCAACAATAATTCCAATAATGGTTTTTGTTTTCATATTAACACATCCTTACAGATTTTTTGCAAACTCTTTAATTTCGCAAAGCTTTGCCTCTGACTTGTTTTCGTCGCCAGCCGCTGTAATGATACCTGCATCCTCAATGCCCATAAAGCCAATCATATTCTGATATGTAGCAATCGCACCGCTTGCAGTGTTGGGTGAGCCTGAGCTAATAAGGAAAGCCGCCTTTTTAGCCTTTGCAGGCTTGCCGATGGCATAAACTCTTTGAATTGCCGCACTCAGTTGTGCAGTCATATCAAAATAGTAAACCGGTGAAGCAAATACGAGCATATCAGCATCGAGATATGCAGGCATAACCTTTTCCATATCGTCCTTCTGTATGCATTTGCCTTCGCCTTTTGTATGGCAGTATTCACAACCCATACAGCCTGCGATTTTCATCTTGCCTACATGAAGCACCTCTACCTCGTGTCCTGCCTCTTTTGCTCCCTCGCAAAATGCGTCAACCATCGCAGAAGTGTTCTGTTTTCTCGGACTTCCGTTAAGAATTGCTATTTTCATTATTATTCACCTAACATTTCAATAATATAGTTTTCCATCCCGATTTGCTCAATCAGGCAAAGATGACCTTTTACCCAGTTGTAATGCTCCTGCTCATCGAGGATGAACTTTTCAATCATTGCCTTGGTTACATAGTCATCGTCAAACATCGAGAGCGACTTGCTCATCATCGGGAGAGCTTCCTCGGAATCCTTGCAGTCGTATTCAAGCATTTCCTTAATATCCGTAATCACGGGGTACGCCTCAAACTCGACAACAGGTGTTTCGCCGAGCTCGATAAGACGTGCGTTTACCTGCTTTGCCTCCTCCCACTCTTCGTCGGACTCAGCCATAATCTTGTCGCCAAGCTTGTTAAGACCTCTTGCCTTGAGAAGCTGAGCGTGAATGGAGTGCTGCTGTGAATTGCCGAACCAGCCCTTTGCAAATGCCTTTAATAATTCAATCTTTGTCATAATAAAAACCTCCGAAATAATTAAATCTGTTGTGCGCTGTATTATTGTGCACAACCACAATTCAATCATACATCGAAGGTGGGTCTTGTTCAATTTATAATGCATTTATATTTATCTCATAATGAGAGAAACGAGTTAAATTCTCTCATTTAATTCAGATATTTCTTGAGCAGCGGCGGCAGGGAGTCCTCAAACACCTTTGCGATAAACTGCGGTGTTGCTTCAATATTACCCACTATCCATTCACATACAAGGGCGACTGTGCCGAGACAGTAAACATTTATTAACATCTCCGTCTGTGCATCAAGCGGCGTATCCCCAAGCGCCTTCTGAACCTCTGCCTTTAAAAGGCTGATATTTGTTTGCGCCATATATTTTATAAAGGTTTCGTGACCGCTTGTGTGCAGACACAAATTTTTTATGTAATCCCTGTTTTCCCAATAATACAGCGCGCCGTCAAGCAGCGTTTCTCGCCATATATATTCGCCGTCAATCTTACCCATAATCTGCGCGCTTTCCTGAACATAGCTCCACGCAATCAAATCATATTTATCGCTGAAATGGCGATAAAAGGTGGCAGGTGAATAGCCACAATTATCAACTATATCTTTTACGGTTATCTTCTCAATATTTTTGCGTTCCGCAAGCTCCTTGAAGGACGCCGCCAGTATTTCCTTCGTTGTCATTCGTTTCAAACTATCATCTCCGCAACTCCCGATTTGTCGGATTCATTATACCACATCATACGAAAAAAGTACAGCCGCAGAGGTCATCTGCGGCTATGGATTTGTTATTCATAATACAAGGTTATGCTGACGTCGCCGTTACCAAGCAGCTCTGTCAATTCCTCTTGCGACAGGTTTTTAATGCTTCCGAGCTTTGTATAACTCCACGAATTCGAGCCGTAAAAGATGACGATTTGGTTACCCTGATATAATACAATATCACCTGCCTGCGTTGTCATCTGAACATCATTTCTCGGTAGGTTGCTACCGATAGCGCCGACCTGCTCAAAATCGCTGTACATAGACAGAGCAATTTTGGCAGGGTTTTCCGTTACCAACTGCTTTAAGGCTTCAACGCTTTCGTTTTCTTCCCACTGAACAGCAATTACCCGTTCCTCTATTTTCAGCATTAACTGAGTCATTTCTCTTTCCTTTGTTGTTTCAATTTGCTCTGCTGTAGTCGTCTGTGCAGTAGTGGTTGCATTGCTTTTCTGTTTTGCACTGCAAGCCGTTAAGCATATGAGTAAGAGCAAAAGCAAAACTATAATAGCCTTTCTCATTTTAGGTTTTTCTCAAAGAAACTTTGCAGCTTATCAAACGGGATTGCATTATAATTTCCGCCGTCATAGAGGTCGGTATGAACTGCTCCCTCAATTACAAGAAGCTCTTTGTTATTTGCATACTTGCTGTCCTTGACCATATTTTCATAAGCGTCCTTGCCGAAATAGAAGGAGTGCGCTTTGTCGCCATGCATAATCATAACGGCGCTTCGGATTTCGTTTGAGTATTTGAGTATCGGCTGATTCATAAAGGACTCACAGCCGGTAATATTCCAGCCGTCGTTTGAATTGAGTGAACGTGGATGATAGCCTCTGTCCGTTTTGTAATAATCATGATAATCTTTTACGAAGGAAGGCGCGTTATCAGGAAGCGGGTCAACAACACCGCCGCCGAGGGCATATTCGCCTGCGGCATAATCCCTGATACGCTGTGCGCACATAGCCGCCTTCTTTTCATAGCGTGCCTCTTCGCTATCCTCTGAGTCAAAATAGCCGTTGGCATTTACTCTTGTCATATCGTACATTGTGGAAGCAACGGTTGCCTTAATTCTTGTATCGAGCGCAGCGGCATTTATCGCCATACCGCCCCAACCGCATATGCCGATAATGCCGATTCTGCCAGCGTCAACTTTTTCGTTTAGCGAAAGGAAATCAACTGCCGCCATAAAATCCTCGGTGTTGATATCGGGAGAAGCCATATATCTCGGCGTGCCGCCGCTTTCTCCCGTAAAGGATGGGTCAAAGGCGATTGTTAAAAAGCCTCTTTCTGCCATATTCTGTGCGTAAAGACCTGAACACCGCTCTTTAACTGCGCCGAAAGGACCGCTGACAGCTATTGCAGGGAGCTTGCCATCTTCTTTCGGTATATACATATCGGCAGCAAGCGTTATACCGTAACGGTTAACAAAGGTTACCTTGCTGTGTTCAACTTTATCACTTTTTGGGAATGTTTTATCCCACACTTCAACGAGTTTTAATTCCTCTGCCTTTAACATAATGTATTCCTCCATATTATTTTTCTGATTTTATTTTACCACCTTGCATTATTATTTGCAAATTGCTATAATGAATATCATGATATTCATATTTGGAATATCAAAAGGAGCTTATTATGGAAATACGCACACTCAGATATTATCTTGCAGTAGCAAGAGAGGCGAATATGACAAGGGCCGCCGAGCAGCTGCACGTTACACAGCCGACACTCTCAAAGGCGTTAAAATCACTTGAGGACGAGCTCGGCAAAAAGTTGTTTACGCGTCACAGCTTCAGCATAAAACTGACGGAAGAAGGCATTTTGCTCCGTGACAGAGCCGAGGACCTTATCAGTATGGCGGATAAAATTGAAAAGGAATTTGTATCGCTTGATGATATCACGGGCGGTGAGCTTTTTTCGGTTTAGCGGAGTCCTATCAAATCCGTTATCTTGTGCGTGAGATTAACAAATTTAAGAAGAGCTATCCTAACCTTCACTATCATATCACAAGCGGCGATACGGAGCAGGTGGCGGAAAAGCTTGACAAGGGACTGCTTGATTTTGCCGTGCTTGCGGAAATTCCGGATAGCAGCAAATACGAATCGCTTGTTTTTCCAAAAGCGGATATATGGGGCGTTGTGATGCCTGCGGACGTACCGCTTGCAAAGAAAAAAGCCATATGTGCGGACGACCTCATCGATTTGCCTTTGTTTTGCTCAGGACAGGGTTGGCAGAAAGATATACCGAACTGGGCAAAGGAAAAAATGGAACAGCTGCACCTTGAAGGCTCTTTCAAGCTTTCCTATAACGCATCGCTGTTCGCAAAGGAACATCTCGGCTATTTGCTCACCTTTGACAAGTTGGTAGATACCTCATTAGAAAGCGGACTTGTGTTCCGACCGTTAACCCCGAGGCTTGAAACAAGGCTCTTCCTTGTATGGAAGAAACACCAGACTTTTTCGCCGATTGCAGAGAGATTTTTGCAGCAAATAATAGCGTCATTTAATTTATAACAAACAGGCAAGGAATGGTTTTCATTCCTTGCCTTATTTTTTTGTTATCATTTCAAAATAGTGTGCATAATAATGTGCATATCCATGACGCAAGTGCGGATATTGCCAGAAATATAATGAAAAGCTTTAACAATTTACTCTTGATATTAAAACCGTATTTTCTGCCTTCAAACGCACTTTNNACGCACTTTCAATTTCAGGATAATATTGCTGAAAAAATAAAGCTTCATAAGCAAAAAGCAGTCGAAGAATATCATATCATAAACCTTTTTTGCAAGCGCAGCATGGCTACTGCCATTCATTCTGTTAACCATCATCTTGCCGAGTTTACCCTCGGGCTTTCTCGTGTTGTTAAAGAATTTTTTCAAAATATTCATTAAACTGCCTCCTGTGAAAAAAGCGGGCAAAGCCCGCTGAAATATTACATTTATATGAGCTTATTATATTAGGGCGCGGCGGTTAACCTAAAAGCTTGATAAGGAATAAGGAACAGAAAGGGAAAGATATTCATAACTCGCGTGGCAAATATAAGGTTAGCCAGAGCTAACCACAAATAATATATTACATTATCATTATATTATATTGTCAACACCGGAGAATAATAGTTTGCTAACACCTAAAAATAAATATACCTATTATCTGAATGCTTATTGTGCTTTATATTGTTTTTCATATGTGTTGCATTTGCTTTTGTGATTTGTTATAATTAAAATATGAAACTCTGTGTTTTTAATATTTCGGGGGTGGTAATATGAAACGCATAATAAGCTTGCTTCTTGCGGCAGCTTTGCTTTTTTCTGCATTAATTTCTGCATTTCCCGTTTTTGCTGAGGATGAGGAGCCTGAAATCATCCTGCCTGATTATGAAATTATTAGTTTTAATGAAACCAAATCGGTTGAGATAACAGAAGCAGGCACATTCGTTTATTTTGGATTTACTCCGGAGGAAAGCGGTTATTATTCATTAAGCTCAAGCGGCGAGCAGGACACATATTGCACCGTTTATAATTTCACCGGTGAAACCGTTTCAAGCGATGATAACGGCGGCGAGGATGCAAATTTTAATGTTATCGCTTATCTTGAAGCCGGCACTTTATATCTTTATGAGGTTAATTTAGTGTCTGAAGAGGATGTGGGCGAGTTTAACATAACTCTTGCAGCTGCGGTTGTGCCTTCTGATTTCAGCTTTGTTAAGGCAAATCCGCTCACCTATGTGGAGGGCACAAACGGCTTTTATAATAACGGCAGTTTTTATTATTTCGTCAGCCAGGGCTATGTTTTTGAGGATGGCGATGTTATTAATATAACTTATTCTGATGCTTCGGTTAAAAGCTATACTTACAGCNNAGTCCATCAACAGCTTTGTTAATTTGGAAAACAGCGATGATCTGGTTGATCATTATTATTTCAATGTCAGTGCAGATCAGTCAAGGCCATGGAAAAAGGGTTACAGCTATGATATTAATATCGTTTACACTGCTTATGGCATATCCTTGTCTGATATAATAAAGGTTTATATTTACAGCGAAACAGGCACGCCAGATCCGGCAGACACTAATGCTCTTGAAGCGGCGATAGCCCTTGCACAAGGCCGCCTTGAAGGTGATTATAAAGCGGACGGGCTTGAAAACCTGCAAGCAGTTATTAATACTTATAGTGAGTATCTTTCATTTGAGGATTTGTCACAGGAGGAGGCTGATTCAGCCACCGCCGCAATTCTGACGGCTATTTCGGAGCTTGTTCCTTGTCTTATTTTGGATGTTTCGGCAAACGGCGGCAGTGTTTCGGTTTCGTATTCTGACGTAAGCGGTGGGGCAGGGAGCTATTCTCCGTTCTTCGGAAATGAAATAACCCTCACTGCAACTGCCGATGAAGGTTTTGCTTTTGCGGGTTGGTATGAAACCGTAACCAAGCGCATATTCTCATATGATGAGCAGTATAGCTTTGCAATCACTTCAAACACCTTCCTTCAGGCAAGATTTGTTGAGCAGGGCGCTTCACAGCTTGTTTTCACTAATGACAGTGGTCAGATTGAAAGCATAATTGCCAAAACCCCTGCCGAATGGGCAGAGCTTGGCAGCATCGCCTCAATCATCCCGGCAGTGCCTTATAAATACGGCTTTATAAACGGGCATTGGATTTATGATGATGACGCCGTGATTCAAAGCCTTTCCGCCGGTGAGGATGTAACAATCCTTCCGGAATACACTCAAGGCGATTATGTAATTCCCGAAATGCCTGAGCAGGGCGATATCCCGAATATCAGCCTTAATTATGCCTCGGATGATGAAAACAATATTTATTCCTTTATTATGCAGGCTTCAATTCCCGAAGGCTGCGAGGTTGAGGCAATTGGAACTCTGTTTTATTACGACCTTAAGGGAAACTNNAGCGCTTTTGATGTTGATATTAACAACAAAATG
This sequence comes from Ruminococcaceae bacterium UBA1438, assembly GCA_002329285.1. GTDB lineage: Bacteria > Bacillota > Clostridia > Oscillospirales > Acutalibacteraceae > Eubacterium_R. Next base: position 692 of record DCTO01000066.1, on the reverse strand, counting down.
CTTGTTTCAAAATTTAATGAAATTGATCCTGATGGCATTTATATCACAAATATCAGAAATTTCAGAACTGATTGCCAGTGGAGCGTCAGGGGTTATGTAAGTTATTATGACGGCGGTGTTCTGAAAACGGCTTATTCAAATCAGATTAATCTGTCTTTAAATCAATAAAAAATTAAGGCTGTCTCACAAGAAACGTGAGGCAGCCTTTTTCTGTTTTATAGCAGCAAATATAATAATGCCATTAAAAGTGTGCTGTCCGCTCCCTCCCTTGAAAGCAAAATCAACAGCATAAGTATGATGCTCTCATCTGAATTGCTGCCGAGTGCTGCTCCCGGGCCGCCTGTATTATCATCCTTTTTATCTTTCTGCTCCGCTTCCGTTTTCCTGCCCTTATCAGCTGCTTTATTATTCACCTGTGCCGCATGAGAGTCTGAAATGAAGCCGTTTGCTTTTCACTGCATTTCTCTTACTCTCATTTTTGCCTCTTCAATATCTCCTGCTCTTGGTGCGTCCATTAAAATAAATCCTTTAAAAGCGGCAGAATCTCAAAAAGGCGCAAAAGCCTGATTGCGGAATCCGCCTTTTCCTGGTTTTCGGGGCTTAAATGCGGCTTTAATGCCATAATTAAATCCGTGTTTTTATTGGTTGCGGAATTCATTTTATCAAAAATTGATTTTGCTTTCATCATCATT
>DCTO01000028.1 GCA_002329285.1 Ruminococcaceae bacterium UBA1438 | reverse complement strand
ACGAAGCCAACAAGCTTTGGACTATTATTAAGTAATTAATATAAATTATATCTATAATAAAAACAACCCTCATTATATGAAGGTTGCTTTCGTTTTAAGCATTTTATTTTGTCAGCATTTCAAAGCCATGCCAGTATTTGAAAATCGCCTTGCCCAGGATCTTGTCCTTGGCAACATAGTGATTCTGCCAGCTTCTTGAATCGTGGGAATGGTTGCGGTTATCGCCCATGCAGAAATAGCAATCCTCGCGGATAACATAATTGCCGTTTGCATANNACCAAAACACCGTCTGTATTATATGCAAAGCCATCTTCAACGGTGATGATTTCGCCCTTTTGCGGAATATAAAACGGTCCGGAATTGCCCGTCGGCGTCTCGGCAGGGTTAATGAAATCGGTTTCGGTTTCGGCTCTGTTGCCGTCCTTGTCAGTAACATAAGCAATGCCGTTAACAACCTCAACGGTTTCACCCGGAAGGCCGATAACGCGCTTAACGAAAATCTGATCCTCATCATCAGGATAATAGAAAAGGATAATGTCATATCTTTCAGGGCTGTTTGATTTATATGCAAGTCTGCTGGCAATCAGCCTGTCCTTTTCATTAATGGTTGCAATCATTGAGCCCGTCGGCACAACGGCGTTTGCAAACACAAAGGTTTTAAGCAGCATTGCAATGATAACCGCCGCGATAATCGGGATAAGAAAATCAATGGTTTCCTTCGCCTTGCTTGGCTTCTTTTCTTCATTTTCCGCAGCTTCGATTTCCTCTGCTTTTTCGGTTTCCTTTTCTTCGGAATCATTGCTTTCAAGGCTTTCAATCAGCTTTGTTGCGCTCTCATCCGTTATTACGGTGTTGAAATATTCTGCGCCGCAGTGAGGGCATGAAATCCAATCATCCTTTTCAACTGCGCCGTCAAATCCGCATTTTTTGCAAATCATTTTTTGCTTGCCTCTTTTCTGTTTTTTCTTGCCTGTTTTATAATCTCTTTAAGCTCTGTGATGTGAACAATTTCATTGTAATGCGTTGCCCTGTCTGAAACGGAAAAGGCGTTTGCTCTGCTCATAAGCTCCGTGTTAATCATAGGCTTTGCTTTTGGCGAATATGCAGAGCAGTCAAGGAAATTGTCAATATAAAGCTTAACCATTCTGTTCTTTTCGCGAACAATGGTGATTTTGTGCGTCGCAGAGCGTATAATGCTTTCGCTCTTAAACTGAATAGCGCCCACTGCGATATTAAGAAATCCCTTTTCAATCGCAATGCGTATGTCGTCGTTTTGGCAGATAACGCCGTCCTGCCCGTCGCTCTCAAAGGTGATTGTGAAATCATTTCCGTTTTCAAGGCTCTTTGTTCTTAAATCCTCGTTCCCGAATTGGTAAATCCTGATCTCGGATGGAGCAAGGGTAAGGTTGATGCGGTCATTATATCTGTAAACATCGTCGCTGTCAGTGCCGTTATTATTAAGTATGTTGAATCTGTGAACGGCGCCCATTGTTTCAGGGCATCCCATCAGCTTGTTAAGCGTTAAGGTCAGCGATGTGGATTCGGCGGAAGGATTGCGCAGGGCAATAATACCGTTTGAATCCTTATCCCAGGCGGAGTATAAATAAATGTTACCCTCTGCAGGATTTCCGCCAATGAATATTGCATTCTTCAGAATGTGATAATTTGCCCTCTGCCATTTTGCAGCTTTTGCAAGGCTTTCCCATTTTTTATCCTCAAGTCTGCCCCTTGAAATGCTTATTTCATTAAGCGCTGCGCCGTTGCAGGCATGCCAGAAGGCAAGCTTTTCAAATTCATCGTCGCTCAGTTCAAACGGTGTGTTTCTGCCGTAAATCAGGCCGCCGTTGTAAATTGCCCAAATCGGGAATTGAGCCGCACGCTTGAAAAGGAAATCATAATAAGCGCTGTCTCTCTCAGTGATAATCCTGTCAAGCTCGGAACCTCTGTTTTCTTCGCCTTTCTCATTGCTGATTGAGAAATCGCCAAAATAAACGGCATTAACGTATTGCAGCCAGAAGGGGGAGGGGTGAACGAAATTAACAAGGTTGATAAATAGCTGCTTGCCCTGCTTTTGGCGTGCCTTGCGCATTGCCTTGATAACCTTGATCCAGCGCTCCCAGAGCTCTGTGATTTCATACATTTGATGCTCACCGCCAACCATATGGCCGTGCTCCTCATTAAGGCAGGGCTTCAGCATAAAGCCGTCAAGCTTCCAATAGCAAACGTCGTTTTCCAGCGTTGCCTTAACAAGCCTTTCCTGCATATTTTTAATATATGCATCGGATGCAACGCAAATCTCATCAGCCTCGGAATTATAGCTTCCAAAGCCGCTTTTTTCGATTTTCTTTGCAAATTTCTCCGGGCAAACAAAGCCGCCTCTGGGGCTTATCCAAAGACCAAAGCCGCTGCCGAGAGAGCGGGCGGTGTAGCTTGCATCAAGCAGGCCGTTTGGGAATTTTTTCTGGTTAACCTCCCATTCGCCGCTCTTGTAATTGCTCCAGCCCTCGTCAACGGTGTAAGCGTCAAGCGGTGGCACTCCGCGCATTGAAAGCTGTTTTTCAATTTTATATAAGGATTTTTGAATGTTGTTCGCGTCAATGTCAGAGCCTCTGTCGTCTCTGCTGGAATATTGCAAACGGTATTCGCAGGACAGGGCAATGCTGTCAAGGTATTCGTAAAACGCCTTTTTCAGTTCAAATATGCTCGTGCCTGCGGCGGCGCCCATTACGGTAGTCGGNNGGAACTCCGTGTGATGAAAGCTGCTTTTCAATCTTATAAAAAGATTTCTGAATGGTGTTTGCGTCAACTGCAACGCCCCTGTCATGCCCGCTGGCATACTGCAGGCGGAATTCGCAGGGCAGGGAAATTCCCTCAAGATATTCAAAAAACGCGTTTTTCAGCTCAAAAAGACTTGTTCCGGGGGCGGCGCCCATTATGGTTGCGGGGCAAAGAATTTTTTTCTCCGCGCTTTTTCCGAGATAATACTTTATTTCGCCCCTGCCGTGGGCAATTTCACTTTTTGCGGCAGGGAAGAGGCAGCCGAAAAACAGGCTGTCGATATAAAAGGGCTGGCCGAGATTTGAATAAAAGCTGCCCTCGCCCTCCGCCTCGCTAACGGTGAAGCTGCTCTGCGAATTTACGATTCCGATATTTTCAAGCAAAACATAATCAATCGGCTTTGGTGCGCTCTGAGAAATTGCAATCTGCTTTTCAATCGTGCTGCCGTCCTTCGCAATGCGGTAATTGATTGTGATGGTGGTGTTCATTTCCTCATTAAAGCGGAAATAAAGGCTGCCGTCCTTTTCAATCGCTTCTTTAACAGTAAGATTTTTTGAGGTGAATTCATCGCCGTCGGTAAATTTTACGGCAAATTCACAGCCGCTTCCGTCCGGAATAAATTTCATTCCGGATTCGGTGTTGATAATCTGTGAGGCGTAAAGCATCCCCTCGTTAACATTAAATTCTCTTTTGAGCTTTTTGCTTTCAAGCTTAAACATAATTCTTACCTTTATCTTAAAATCTTCTTAAAAGTTTTCCTGAAATTCGCGCAGCGCCTTTGCAAGCTGGTCCGGGCAGGAGGTGCCCTTGAAATTGCAGTCTATTCCCTCAAGCTTATCTGCAACCTCATCAATCTTCTTGCCCTTCACAAGCGCGCTGATGCCCTNNTGCAGCCGCCGATGAATTCAACGTCAAGGATGGTTTCGCCGTCATCAGCAATTTCAAAATTAATCTGCCTTGCGCAGGTGCCGTGGGTATTATATGTGTAAGTCATTTTTATTCTCCTCAGCTATAAACTTTCGCAAAATACTCCATTTTAATATTAATAATTATAATGCAAAAAACATTAAATATCAATATTATTTATTCTAATAATATTAAAATTTGTA
>DCTO01000101.1 GCA_002329285.1 Ruminococcaceae bacterium UBA1438 | reverse complement strand
AAATAAACCTTACGGAGGATTCATAAATGATTAAACTTATTATCGGAAACAAAGGTTCAGGAAAAACAAAGAGATTGATTGATCTCGTTAATTCCTGCGTTGAGAGCTCAGACGGCAATGTTGTTTGTATTGAAAAAGAGCCGAAACTCACTTATGATATTTCATCAAAAGCAAGGCTTCTTGAAACAGAAACCTATAATATTAACGGCCACAAGGCTTTTTACGGCTTCCTTTCCGGAATTTGTGCAGGAAACTATGATGTAACAGATGTTCTTGTTGATGCAACATTTAAGATTGTCGGCAGAGAATATGCAAAGCTTCCTCAGTTTTTTGATATGCTTTCAGAGCTTTCAGAGGCAACAGACGTTAATTTCTATTTCACAATCAGTTGTGATAAAGAGGATTTACCTGTTGAAGTGTTTGATTATTGTGAGGAATATTAATCCTGAAATCATTTAAGGCGTGGTTTTCCACGCCTTTTTTATTATTTTTCTATTGACAAAATTCTTTCTTATATATATAATACTAAAGCAAAGTAATTGAGGTGTATTATATGAAAATTGATATAACTAATCTCTTAAACGGGATTGAAAAATCACTTTCTGTTGATTACACTTTAAATCTTGATGATTTATCTTACAGCACTTATAATCCTATCAAAAGCGGCGCAAAGGTAAAGGGCGAGATTTTCGGCAAAGCAAATGTTGTTTATCTTAAGCTTGACGTATCCTTTGAGTTTGTCGGATTTTGTGACAGATGCGCTGAAGAGATAAACAGGGATATGAGCTTCTCTCTGAATAAAATAATCGTTTCAGAGCTTGCCAATGAAGATGATGATAATGAAGAATATATCATTGTTCAGGATTCCGTGCTCGATATTGATGAGATTGTCAGGGAAGAGGTTCAGCTGTTTTTGCCAAGCAAGATTCTTTGCAAGGATGACTGTAAGGGCTTGTGCTTTAGATGCGGCAAAAACTTAAATCTCGGTGAATGCGGCTGCAAAAAAGAAGTTGATCCAAGATTGGAGGCGCTTCTTCAGTTGCTTGATGAAGAGTAAATTATTCACTTAATTATAAAGGAGGCTATTAAAATGGCAGTACCGGCAAGAAGAACATCTTCAACCAGAAAGAATAAAAGACGTTCAAGTGTTTGGAAGTTAGACGCTCCGACTCTCGTTAAGTGCCCGAATTGCTCGGCATACACTGTTCCTCACAGAGTTTGCAAGAGCTGCGGTTACTATAACGGCAAGGAAGTTGTTGCAACAGAAGATTAATTTTAAATCTTATTCGGACTTTCAGACGGGCATATTATGTCCGTCTTTCTTGCTATAAGGCAGGATATATAATTATTAGGAGGTGTCAGTATGAGCAAACCTGTTGTTGCAATAGTCGGCAGACCTAATGTCGGCAAATCAACTTTATTCAATAAGCTTATCGGCACTCGTCTTTCTATTGTTGATGACACTCCCGGTGTAACCAGAGACAGGATTTACGGCGATTGTGAGTGGTTAAATCATAAGTTTTTGCTTGTTGATACAGGCGGAATTGAGCCATATTCAAATGATGTTATTTTAAAGCAGATGCGTGCTCAGGCAGAAATTGCGATTGAAACAGCAGATGTTATTGTTCTTGTAACTGATTTAACCTGCGGAATTCTTGCTGCTGACACTGAAGTTGCTGCAATGCTTCAGAAAAGCGGCAAGCCGATCATTCTTTGCGTTAATAAATGTGACAGTATCGGCGCTCCGGCACCTGAATTTTATGAATTTTATAATCTCGGTTTAGGAGATCCTATTGCTGTTTCTTCTGTTCATGGCCACGGAACCGGTGATTTGCTCGATGAGGTAATAAAAAATCTTCCTGCCTTTGATGAGGAGGAAGAGGATGATGAAATCATTAATGTTGCTGTTATCGGCAAACCAAATGTTGGCAAATCATCATTAATTAACAAGATCAGCGGTGAAGACAGGGCTATAGTTTCTGATATTGCCGGAACAACAAGAGATTCAACTGACACTTTGATTGAAAATCAGTTTGGCAAATTCAATTTTATTGACACTGCCGGTATCAGGCGCAAAAGCAAAATTAACGATGCCATTGAAAAATTCAGCATTATCAGAGCAAGAATGGCCGTTGAAAGAGCAAACGTATGTGTAATAATGATTGATGCCCAAGAGGGATTCACAGAGCAGGATTCAAAGGTTGCCGGTATTGCGCTTGAGCAAGGGAAGGCCTGCATTATTGCAGTTAATAAATGGGACGCTATTGAAAAAGACACTAACACAATGAAGGAATTTAGAGATAAGCTCGCTGTTGATTTTTCCTTTATGAGCTTTGCGCCCATTATGTTTATTTCCGCAAAAACCGGTCAGAGGCTTGACCGCTTATTTGAGATGATTGCCTTTGTTCACTCCCAGAATTCAATGAGAATTTCAACAGGAAAGCTTAACGAGGTGCTTGCAGATGCAACCGCAAGGGTTCAGCCGCCGACCGATAAAGGCAAAAGGCTGAAGATATTTTATATGACCCAGGCATCGACAAGGCCGCCCACATTTGTATTTTTTGTTAATAATGCAGAATTGTTTCATTTTTCATATCAGCGTTATCTTGAAAACCAGATAAGAGCAATTTTCGGGCTTGACGGAACTCCCGTAAGATTTATTATCAGAGAGAGGGGTGAGGGCAAGAAATAATGAGCATTTTATTGATTTTTATCGTTATAGCCGTGCTCTCTTATTTACTGGGAAGCCTTAATTTTGGTATTATTCTTTCTAAAGCAATGGGCGATGACGTTCGCAAAAAAGGAAGCGGAAACGCCGGCACAACTAATATGCTCAGAAATTACGGTAAAGGACTGGCAGCATTAACTATTATTGGCGATATGGTTAAGGTAGCGATTGCAATTCTTATTTCTGTTTTTATTTGTAAAAAGCTTGGCGTAATTAATAACTCACAAAGCTTTCCGATGGAAATGCTTGTTAAATGCTTCTCAGGCTTTTTCTGCGTTCTTGGCCATATATTCCCCGTCTTTTTCGGTTTCAAAGGCGGAAAAGGCGTTGCAACAAGCGGCGGTATGGTCTTTATGATTGATTGGAGAATCGGGCTTATTCTGCTGGCAATTTTTATTATTGTTGTTGTAATAACGAAATACGTAAGCTTAGGTTCGCTTATTATGGCCGCACTTTATCCCGCTTTGATTCTCGCTTTTCATCAGAATTTGACAATAACCTCAATTTCTCTGATTTTTACGGCAATTGTATTCATTGCTCACAGAGAAAATATCAAAAAGCTTATGAATCATAACGAAAATAAAATATCATTCAAAAAAAAGGAGTCTGAATAGGGGCGCCTTACATAAAGAAGGTATTAAAATTAAGCCTCCCTTGTGTAAAGGGAGGTGGCTGCCGTTAGGCAGACGGAGGGATTGTAAATGGACAGAAAACATAATAAATCCCTTGTACCATACGCAAAAGAATTACGAAAAAATATGACAAAAGAAGAACGGCATTTATGGTATGATTTTCTAAAGGATTATCCTGTCCGTTTCTCTCGTCAGAAAGTGTTAGGAAAATACATTGTTGATTTCTATTCTGCTTCTGCAAAAATAATAATTGAGCTTGACGGCTCTCAGCATTTTGAAGAAGCAGGACAGAAATATGATAAAAACAGAGATGAATACTTAAAGGAATACGGATTAAATATTATCCGTATTCCAAATAATGAAATCAATGAAAATTTTGACGGGGTTTGTGAGTATCTTGATAAGGAGATAAAACAATCCCTCCACCGCTGACGCGGTCCCCCCCTCCCTTTACACAAGGGAGGCTTTTTTCTTGCCACGAGTAACGCAATGGCACTTTTGACATTTCATATCAAAAATGCATTGCGCCAAACAAGTGATTACATATTTCTTGACTAATAAAACCAAAAATGCTAAAATGTAAGTGCCAAATAATTACACAAGTGAATATTTCAGCAGTAATAGCCGTATGCTATTTTTATCTCTTTTGATAAAAATGCATGCTCTTATTTGCATATGGTATTACTGCATATCTGTGTAATTGTTTGGCGACAGTTGAGCTTGNNTGGCGTACAGCTCACGCTGTACGCATTTTTTATTTATGCCAGCAGCATTAGATTATTTGTTGAAAAACGGTAAATCAAGGGGGCGAATAATAAAATAATAAATGAACAAAAATCGAGTTTGACAGATTCAAAATAATTGGCATAAGGAGAGTAATCAAATGTATAAAGTTTCATGGCTAGTGTTTGCTTTAATAATTACACTACTATTCAGCAGTTGTACAAGTAACTATAAAAACGACGATAGTAATAATACAAGCGAAAGCATAACAACTTCGTCGGCAACAACTACTACGTCAACAACATTAAAAGAAGAAGCTTATTATCCGACTGTAGATGAGTATATGGAGTTATTTGACAGTGAATATGCTCAGTTTATTAACTATACAAAAAATGAAAACCCGTCTACAAATTCAGTAATTATCAGTTGGACTGTTGATTATACATCAATTTCAATTGATTATTCAGTTTCCCTGTTTTTAAATGATGAAAACAGGATTACTTGGTGTTCGGTAACAGCTCTTCATGAGAAATTTTTCAATTGTTTTAACGATTTGCTTAGTTCACAGTATCAATACGATGTAATTGTTGAAACTTCAATGGCACCCTATCTTCTTGCTTGCTTACATAATGGTGATACTTATGATAACAATGAGTTTGGAGATTTAACTACTTCCCTTTCAAAAGGCATATTAAGCAGTGAGAGGGAGTACAAAGGAAGAATTAACGATTGTGATTATTATGTAAATCTGAATGTAGAAACAGGAATAACCGGTATGCTAGATTATGGAGGAAACGTACATTAAATTAAAAATGAGCGGCTGAATAAATCAGTCGCTCTTTTATTGATTATAATACCTTCTTTACGGAAGATCGCCCTAATAGGACTCCTTTTTAAATAAAAAAATAAAACCGTCTTTTCAGACGGTTTTTTTGACGAAATTATGCTCTTTCAATCTTTCCTGAACGAAGGCATCTTGTGCAAACATAAACTCTTTTAGGAGAGCCGTTAACAATAGCCTTAACCTTTTTAACATTTGGTTTCCAAGCTCTGTTTGAGCGTCTGTGTGAGTGAGAAACCTTAATGCCGAAG
>DCTO01000040.1 GCA_002329285.1 Ruminococcaceae bacterium UBA1438 | reverse complement strand
GAGCCGGTTGACCTCTGAGCTTTCCGAACTGTTTGCAAAATCCCATGAGCTTGAGGCCGAGATCAAGGAGAGACTGGGGGCGATTGGATATGAATTATAAAACCTACCCCATCGCTGATTTGATAGATGAAATAGCAATGGGGCCGTTTGGCTCAAATATAAAAGTCGATTGCTTTGTTGATAAAGGCATCCCTGTTCTCAACGGCAGCAATCTTGAGGGATTTGAACTTTCGGAAAAATCATTCCGCTATGTTACCAAGGAAAAGGCTGATTCACTTAAAAAGGCCAACGCATATAAGGGTGATGTTGTAATTACTCACCGGGGAACACTGGGACAGATTGTTTACATTCCTCAGACTGCGCAAAGGGATCGATATGTGATATCGCAATCTCAGTTCCGCGTCAAGTGTAATAAGAAAGTTCTGCCGGAGTATTTTGTGTACTACTTTCATACACCGATTGGACAGCATAAACTTCTTAGCAATGCTTCGCAAGTAGGCGTTCCTGCCTTGGCTCGTCCTTCTTCAACTTTTCAAAAGATTGAGATAGAAATACCCGATCTTGAAACACAGAGAAAAGTGGTTAAGCTTATAGGCTCTTTGCAGACGAGGATAAAAACAAATGCTGAGATAAACGATAATTTACAGCAGCAAGCCGCTGCGATTTTTAGATCATGGTTTGTCGATTATGTTCCATTCGGGGGCACTGTACCAGACGAATGGAAGAATGTCACTTTAGAAGACATTACAACACTGGTAAGTCGCGGCATAACTCCAAAATACGCTGATGATACCGGCCAAATTGTAATCAATCAGAAGTGCATTCGCAATCACATGATTGATCTTTCTTTTGCGCGAAGCCATAGGCCGAAAGTTATCAATAATAAGTGGCTCCAATTTGGAGACTTGCTAATCAACTCGACTGGCGATGGCACTTTAGGGAGAGCAGCGCAGGTCTGGTTTCAGCCACATAATCTTACTGTTGATTCTCATGTTACGATTGTCCGGCCAGCAGCAGAAAATATGATTTTCTATATTGGGTTGTGGGGAACCCAGCATGAAAAAGAAATCGAGTCGCTTCATACAGGAAGCACTGGTCAGACAGAGTTGCCCAGAGATCGCGTAAAGGCTATCGAACTTCTTTTGCCTGATAAGGAGACTTTAGAACGCTTTAATGCTCTCATTGCGCCGATGGCAGCTGCCATTGTCTCGAATCAGGAAGAAAATAACAGGCTTGCATCCAATCGAGATGCGCTCCTTCCAAAGTTGATGTCGGGCAAAATTGATGTCTCTGCTATCCAGCTTTAAGCCGCTAAATTATCGTTTACCGCCCTATTAACTCTCATCAGTGGCGAGAGTCACTTCAAAGGAACTGCCACTGTTCATCGTTCTCTTAAAGACAAAGGAGAACGACGATGAAAGAACAACTTATCCAAGAGATACAGCGTAAAATGCTGCCGTATCTCAACAATGAACAACTGTTACAGTTAGGCAGCGCTTTGGCTGAGGCTTTGCAAGGTGTGAGTATCAGCCAAGAAGGAACTGATGCCAAGCAGGATGAACAAGATGCAGTTGATGCTTTTATTTCTGCCAAGCGCATTGAGGGTTGCTCCGAGAAGACCTTGAAGTATTACCGAAAGACGATTGAATCCATGCTGTCTGCCATCGCTAAGAAGGCCAGTCAGATAACAACGGATGATCTTCGCAAGTACCTGACCACCTACCAGACGCAACGCAGATCCAGCAAGGTAACGATTGATAACATCCGGCGCATACTGTCCAGCTTCTTCTCATGGCTCGAAGACGAAGACTTCATCTTGAAAAGTCCGGTCCGCCGGATTCACAAGGCAAAGACGGCAAAGGTGGTCAAAGACACCTACACGGACGAGGCATTAGAGCTGATGCGGGATAGCTGCGCGACCACAAGGGATTTAGCAATTATTGATCTGCTCGCTTCCTCCGGGATGCGTGTTGGAGAGATGGTCATTCTCGCTGAAAGCGAGCAATACTAAAACGTATATAGGATTAATTTAATTTCATTTCGAGCAAAGCGAGATATTTCACAATTTGCTTTAGCAAATTATTTCACATTGCTTGCAATATTTCATTAACGACAGACCGATATGCTTTCGGTCTGTTTTTCTTTTCAGGGATTTGGCATTACAAATCCTATGCCCGCTACACCCTATGACATATTTCTTGACTATTATATAATAAAATGCTAAAATGTAAGTGCCAAATAATCTCACAAGTGAATATTATGTCCAATAGCAGGTATGCTATTTTTATCTCTTTTGATAAAAATGCATGCTCTTTATTGCATATCTGTTTTGGACGGTGTGTGAGATTGTTTGGCGACAGTTAGAGCGGCGTTTTTGGCGCACAGTTCTGACTGTGCGCATTTTTATTATTGAAGGGAGAAATATTATGAAATGTCCGAATTGCGGAGCAGAAATCAACAACTCTAAATATTGTGAGTTTTGCGGTTCACAAATTACTGCCGATATGCAGAAAGAGCAGGAACAGCTTAACAAAGAGGGCTGTCCTAAATGCGGAAGCACAAACATTAAATTTGCACGCGAAAAGTTAGGCGAATCAAAGGGTAAAAGGGGCACACAAATCATACGCACAACAACAGGTGTATGCAACGATTGTGGTTATACTTGGCAAACACAAGACGCTCCAAAGAAAAAGAAAACATGGCTTTGGGTGCTCGGTTGGATTTTTATCTTCCCTGTACCTCTTACAATCATTTTACTTCGCAAAAAGGATATGAATAATATTCTTAAATACGGAATTATTGCAGTTGCTTGGATTGTTTATCTGGCTATTGCTTTTACTGGCGGAGGAAATAATACAGATAACAACAATTCAACTGCGGAAACGACAGCAGACACTTCAATTACTTCAAGCGCAGAGACATCAGAAGCTTTGCCAACAAATGCTTCTATTGAACTGATTGCCGGTGAAGCAGGAGAATATGGAAAAGAAATAACAATGAGTTAAGAAGAGGGTGCAATCATTGTTTACTATGTACCTGCCGGAAAATATACTGTGAATAATCTTGGTGAGAAAATGACACAAGTTTCTGTTTATAACGCTATAAAAAATGAACAGACAGGCTATTATGAGCATTCAGAAGCCGAAGAACCTATAATAGTTAGACTTGATGTTAACGGCGAAGATGAAATAGAAGTTCCTGACGGTTGGTTTATAGAAATCCATGAGCCAACACATATCTCGCTTACAGCAAACTAATAAAATTGAATAATTCATAAAACAATGAGCACGGCATAAATTGCCGTGCTCAAACTTCTTTATGACAGTCGCCCCTTGCGGTTCCTTTTTTAGTGGTCGGTAATTTTGCGAAGAGGAGAAACAAACGAAGCAGTCTTTAAGCAATTATTTTAGTTGCGACTTGACTGCGTAATTTGCTTGGACGAGGTTAATCAGACAGGGGTTACGCCAAACAAGGGATTGCCCTGTTTGATTTTTCATTCTTCGTTTTTTATTTCTTCAAGAGACTGCGGCGCCAAATCAACAACCTCCAATTTATTCGCCTGCGACCAGAGCGAGGGGGTTATGCGCAGCTTATAGCCATAGCCGGCATCCATCTGCCAATGCGCCATTGGCGCTTCCGGCAGACCGTAACAGGAAAGCAGAGTCATAAGCACGCCCGCGTGGCCGACGATGGCGCAGCTTTGCGTGCCCGTGTTTATCATTCCCTCAACAATTTTTTCAAAGGCATCGCAAACGCGGTGAATAAACTGCGCGTTTGATTCGCCGTAAGGCGGGGCGGCGTTAATATCCCCCTGAAGCCAGGTTTTGAAATCCTCGTTATCCTTTAAGTCCTCTGCAGTGCATTCCTCAAACTCGCCGAAATTATATTCAATCAAATCATTTATTACAATTGGGTTATTTTTCGGAAACATTATGTTTGCAGAATCAAGGCACCTTTTGAGCGGCGAGGAAAACACCGCATCCACCTGCGGATAATGATGCTGCGCCTTGATTTTTTTGAGCGCATCTATACTATCCATAGTTAGCGGATAATCCGTGTGCCCAATATACTGTGCGTTGATATTGCCCTTCGTCAACCCGTGGCGAAAGAGATAAACGGTGTAAGTTTTCATATTTTACCTCCGATCAGAAGAAAGGAAATTTGTAATAATTTGGCGAAAAAACGCCCAAAAAACGCTTAAAATTACAATTTGTTTACAAAGCAAAGTTTGGGTTTACAAACGCTATTACAAGCGGTATAATACAGAGTGTATAAAGAACAACAAGTTTGATTTGAGGGAAATAGATTATGCCAACCGAAAAGACAGCGGCCAAAAGAGAAAAAGCAACCCGCTTTGCCGCGATTTTATCACAATTAAGAAAAGAGAGAGGATACAGCCAGAAAAAGGCTGCCGCAGACCTTGGCATCAGCCAGGCGCTTTTGAGCCATTATGAAAAGGGCATCCGCGAATGCGGGCTGGATTTCGTTATCCGCTGCAGCGAATATTACGGCGTTACAACCGATTACCTGCTTGGCGTTTCCGAAAACAGGCACGGAATGAACGAGGAATATCTCACAAAAATTGCAAGCGAGGCCATCGGCAGCCCATCAATGGCAAATCTTGCCCAGGGAATGAAGCTTTTGATTGACACGGCTGTTGCCTCCGCCTCAAGGACGGACAGCGTGCATTACCTGCACGATTATTATATGCTTTGCCTTTACAGAAGCGCGCTAACCCTTGCAAAGGCGGGCGCCCTGCCGAGCGATATTTTTGCGCTGGATTATAATTTGGGGCATGAGCTTGCATCGGCAGCAATTGCCGTGCTTGATTCCCGCTTTGTTTTTATCGAGGATAAATCCCGCAGCGGCGCAAAGGAGCTTGAGGACAGCGCTTTGCAGGAGCTGATTCAGGAAGCGGAAGGCTATATTATGAATAATTTTATTGCCGATTAAAACAGGGCTTAACCCTTGATATATTTAAGCATTATCGCTGCGGATTTTTCCGCGGCGATTTTTTTGAAGGTTGGGTAATCAAGCGCTGCCGCCTCGTCGCCGCCGTCGCTTATTGAGCGAAGCACGGCAAACGGAATGCCGTTAACATAGCAGACCTGGCCGATTGCGCCGCCCTCCATTTCACCGCAGATTGCGCCGAAATCCTGCACGATTTCATCCTTTTTTGTCTGCGAGGCGATAAAGGTGTCTCCGCTGGCGATGCAGCCGCGGTGAACCTGCGCGCCGCATTCCTCTGCGGCACGGGCAAGCGCATCCGAAAGCGCCGAATCAGCAGGGAGCTTAACCTTGTTATCAATGACGAGGCCCTTAACGCCGTCAATTGCAGAGGTGTCAAAATCATACTGGCAAACCTCCGTTGCAACCACGAGGCTTTTGATTGTAACCCGCTCTGAAAGCGAGCAGCCGACGCCGACGTTGACGAGCTCTGAAACGCCGAAGCGGTCAATCATCACCTGGGCGCAAAGGGCGGCATTAACCTTGCCGGGATTGCATTTTGCCACGCAGACCTCCGCGCCGTTTATTTTTCCGCAAACGAATTCACAGCCGGCGAAAACGGCGGTTTGCGCCTGCGAAACCTCGTTTTTAACGGCATCAATTTCAACATCCATTGCACCGATAATTCCAAGCATAGGTTAATCCTCCAACACAAATTTTCTTATGCCCCTTGCGGCGAAAAAGCCGATAGCCGCGCCGAGCGTATTTAAAAGCAAATCATCAATATCAGCGTTGCCGCGCAGGGTTAAATACTGGGAAATTTCACACAGAAGGCTCACGGCAAAGGGAACGCCGATAAGCAGAGCCGCCTCCCCTGCCTTGCTTCTGATTTTTTCTCCGAAAAGCCCACGGAGCATAAGAGAAAATGCGGAATAAAACAAAACGTTGCCCGCAGCGTGAACAGCGGAAATTACGGGCGAAAGCGAGTGAAGCGAGTTTTGAATTTCACCCGCAAACGGGATTAAATTAACCGTGCCGAGCGAAACATCAACCCTTGAAGAATAATAAATGCGAACAAAGAGAAAAACAAAAACGAATAAATAGCCGATAAAAAACCGCTTGCTGAAGCCTTTAAAGGCCGCAGGGGTTATTTTTTTTCGGCCTGCCGCAATAATCGCCGCAAGATAAACCGCAAAAAACGCAAGCAGGGCATAAGCATAATGATTTTGCATAAAGTTGCGCGAAAAACGAATATAATAACCGTTTGAGGCAATTGTGAAAACCACAAACGCAGGCTGAAGGAGCAGCGTTATTACCGAAAGCGGGCGCGCATCCCCCGTTGCAAATAAGCACAGAAGCGCCGCGAATAACGGCAGCAGCAGGCTTAATGCCAGTTTGAGCAGCATATAATGGCGGCTGACGATAAAAACGCCGTCCTTTTGGTCAGTGAACGCAAAAGCAGACAGCACAACCGCAGAAAAAACGGAAAAATTCAGCAAAATGCTTTTAATTCTTGTTGATGCCATATGCCTTACCCCCAACATATAGTGCTATTATAATATATAATTTAAACAAAAACAAGATTTATTATTTTTTTGTTGACAACGGCCTTAATTTTAATATATAATATTTCTCGCTAATGTGGGCAGCAGTCCGGTTACCGAACAAAATCGGAGCGCAGCGACCCGACACCGGCCACTTTAAAGTTAATTGCCTGCACTATACCGTGCAGAGAAAATAAAGAAATAAGACAAGTTTATTCTTAGAAAGGTAGTGAATTTATGAAGAGAACATTTCAGCCGAAGAAAAGGCACGCACAGAAGGAGCATGGCTTCAGAAAGAGAATGAGCACAAGAGGCGGCAGAAAGGTTTTGGCTCGCCGCCGCGCAAAGGGCAGAAAAACACTTTCTTATTAATCGGCAAAACTGATTAACCGGAATTAACAGAGGGAACGAATTTGTGAAAAGCAGAGCGCTTAAAGAAAACAAGGATTTCCGCCGTTTATATTACAGGGCAAAAAGCATTGCCTCCCCCTGCCTTGTTACCTACGCAATGAAAAACCGCGCGGGTGAAACAAGAATCGGCATAACCACGGGGAAGAAAATCGGCGGTGCGGTGCAGCGAAACCGCGCAAGGCGCGTTATAAGAGCGGCGTTTGCCGAGCTTGAGGGCAGAATCTGCGGCAGCTTTGACATTGTTTTTGTTGCCAGAACGAAAACCACAGAGGTTAAAATGCAGGAGGTGCTTGCCGATATGGAAAAGCAGCTTTTGCAGCTTGGTGTTATAAGATGAAAAACCCGATTAAACGCCTGTTTATCTTTTTGATTGAAACCTATCAGCTCACTTTGAGCCCAAGATTTTCACACGGCTCCTGCCGCTTCACCCCAACCTGCTCTCAATATGCGATTGAGGCGATTGAAACCCACGGGGTTTTTAAGGGAAGCGCGCTTGCCGCCTGGCGGATTATCAGATGCAATCCGTTTTCAAAGGGCGGATATGACCCCGTTCCCCCGAAAAAGACAAAAGAGTCAAATTGTAACGAGGAAAAATAAAGAATGATTGATCTTTTAGTTAATCCTGTTGCAGCAGCAATGTCACAGGGCGGCGGCTTCCTTGCCCCGCTTTACTGGGTTTTCGGCAAATGCATGGCATTTTTGCTCACGATTCTTAACAACGAATATTTTGTTGCAATCATTATTTTCACGGTTGTAACAAGGCTTATCCTGCTTCCCGTTAACATCAGGCAGCAGAAAACCGTTGCAAAAACCGCAAGGCTGCAGCCGAAAATTCAGAAGATTCAGAAGAAATATCCCGATCCTAAGGACAGAATGAAGCTCAATGAGGAAATGCAGGAGCTTTATGCAAGAGAGGGCCACAACCCGATGCAGATGGGCTGCGGGCCGATGATGTTTCAGATGATTTTCCTGATGGGAATTATCGGTATTATCTATTATCCCCTTTCTTACGTTATCGGCATGAGCGATTTCACCGCTAACACCGATCAGATTAAGGATGTGGTTAAGGAGCTGGGATACAGCGGAAATTATATCCAGCTGGGCATTCTTGCAAACTGGAATGAGTTTAAGGACACTCTCATCGCCCAGTTCCCGAATCTTTTCACGGATGCAAACGTGGCTGAAATTGAGGTTTTCAGAAGCGGACTTTATCTTGGCGGAATGGACATGGCGGAAATCCCCACCTGGAAGGGCGGCAGCATTATTCTGATTCCGATTTTCGCATTTTTAACCTCAATGGCTTCAACAGTGATTTCAACACTTATTCAGAGAAAAAATAATCCCGCGCAGGCAAAGCAGATGGGCAGCATGATGCTGATGATGCTGATGATGCCCTTCTTCTCATTATACATCGCCTTTAAGGTTCCTGCAGCGGTTGGTTTTTACTGGATTATTTCAAACCTGGTTGCTGTGCTTCAGCAGCTGTTTATTGCAAAATTTTATCCTCCCCAGAAGAGCCAGGCAAAGCTTATGCTTGAAAACACGATTAACCGCCGCTCAAGAGAGGAAAGCATCAAAAGAACTAAATAACCAGATCACAATCGGAGGATCATATGAAAAGAGAATTCACCGCAACGGGCAAAACTCTTGCAGAGGCTATTGCCGCGGCAAAGGCCGGCCTTCACGCTCCGGAGGATGCTTTGGTGCACACGGAGATTGTTGAGCAGAAGAAAAAGTTTCTTGGCCTTTTCGGAAGCGCGGAGGTGACCGTTCTGGCGTCATATGACGACGGCAGAAAGCCAAAGAAGCAAAAGCAGAACAAGCCTGCAAAGAAGGACGCTCCAAAGAAGGACGCCCAGAAAAAGGCTCCCGAAAAGAAGGAGCAGCCCGCAAAGAAGGCTGAAAAGCCCGCTCCCAAAAAGCCGGCACCGAAGGCAGAAAAGGCAGAGAGCGAAAAGGAAGAGATTAAAATCACCGAGGCCGACGTTGACATCAAGGCGGCAGAGGCTTATCTCGGCGAGATGATAAAGGGCCTGAAGGTTGAGGGCGCAGAGATTACCGGCGCAGTTATTGACGGCGTGCTTGAGCTCACAATCGAAAGTGATGATTACGGAATCATCATTGGCCACAGGGGCGAAACGCTTGATTCGCTTCAGTATTTAACCAGCCTTCAGGTTAAGAAGGCAAGCGGCAAATATGTGAGAGTTACCCTCAACGTCGGCAATTACCGCGAAAAGAGAGCGGAAACCCTGCGCAACCTTGCCCGCAAGAACGCAAATTACGTTAACCGCACCGGCAAGAGGCACACCTTTGAGCCGATGAATCCTTATGAAAGAAGGATTATCCACACTGCCGTTCAGGAAATCGAGGGCGTTGAATCAATGTCCATCGGTTACGGGCAGGACAGAAAGGTTGTTATCCAGCCTATCGGCGGGCCGAGAAATCAATCAAGGGGCGGCAATCGCGGCGGCAGAGGCGGCAACTCATCTCCCAAGCCGGCAGCAAAGCCTGTTCAGAAGGATTTTACAAAATTCGGAAAAATTGAGGTTCCTGCTCCTGCAGCAGAGGCAACCGAGGAAACAACCGAAGAATAATTATTTGATTGTAATGGCGAGCGGTTGTCGTTCGCCATTTTATTTGGTGATAAATATGTCCAAAACAATTGCGGCGCTTGCAACGGGCAATTCGCCCGGCGGCATCGGAGTTATCAGAATAAGCGGAGACTCTGCAATTGAAATTGCAGACCGTGTTTTTGAATGCGCTGACGGCTCTTCCCTGCTTGATTTAAAGGGCTATCGCGCAAAATTCGGCTGCATTAAAAGTGATGGCGAGCGGTTTGACAATGCCGTTGCGCTTGTTTTCCGTGCGCCAAAAAGCTACACGGGCGAGGACGTTGCGGAAATTTCCGTTCACGGCGGCATATATATAATTGAAAAGGCGCTCGGCGCGGTTTTTGCCGCGGGTGCAGAGCCGGCGGAGGCAGGCGAATTCACAAAAAGGGCGTTTCTTAACGGCAAGCTTGATTTAACGCAGGCGGAATCCGTTGCTGATTTGATTTCTGCAGAGGGCGAAGCGGCGGCGCAGGCCTCCTTCAACCTGCTGCAGGGCGCTTTAAGCAGGAAAATCACCGCCGTGCAGGAAATGCTGGTTGATTCATCCGCGCTGATGGCGGCTTGGGTTGATTATCCCGATGAGGAAATCCCGGAGCTGGAGGAGAGCGAGCTTTGCGCAACGCTTAAAAGCGCGCAGGCGCGGCTTGAGGAGCTGCTTGCCGGATATGACAGCGGGCAGACGATGACCCACGGGGTTGAAACCGTTATCGCGGGAAAGCCGAATGCGGGCAAATCCACGCTGATGAACCTGCTTGCCGGCAGGGAGAAAAGCATTGTGACGGAAATTGCAGGCACCACGCGCGACGTTGTTGAGGAAAGCGTGCGCCTTGGCGGGCTCGTGCTTCATCTTAACGACACGGCGGGAATTCACGCCGGGGGCGACACGGTTGAGAGCATCGGCATCAAAAGAGCGAAGGACAAGATTGAAGCGGCAGCCCTTGTGCTGGCTGTGTTTGACAGTTCCGCCCCTCTCACCGATGAGGATTTTGAGGTGCTTGAAGCCTGCGAGGGCAAAAGGGCAATCGCCGTTATTAATAAAACAGATCTTGAAACGCGCCTTGACTGCGGCGAAATTGAAAAGCGCTTTGCCGAAACGGTTTATATCAGCGCCAAAAACGGGTACGGCGCCTTAGCGCTTGAAGCGGCAGTTAAGCGCATTCTCGGCGTTGAGCAGTTTGACACCTCTGCCCCGATTCTGGCAAATCAGCGCCAGAAGGATTGCTGCCGCAAAGCGCTTGATTATATTAAGGAAGCGAGGAAGGCGCTTGAAAACGGCTTAACCTATGACGCCGTTAACGTTATGATGGACAGCGCCGTTGACGAGCTGCTTGCCTTAACGGGGCAAAAGGCAACCGTTGAGGTTGTTAACAATATATTCAGCAAATTCTGTGTGGGAAAATAGTCCTGCTTTCAGCGCAACCGCACCTCCCCTTTTCGGGGAGGCAAATATGTTTGGAGATTTTATGGAAAAGTATAACGCAGGAAAATATGATATTGCCGTTATCGGCGCAGGGCATGCGGGCATTGAAGCCGCGCTTGCTTCGGCGCGCCTGGGCTGCAAAACCGCGGTTTTTGCCATTAATCTGGATTCCGTGGGCAATATGCCCTGCAATCCCTCCATCGGCGGCACATCAAAGGGGCATCTTGTGAGAGAGCTGGACGCCCTCGGCGGCGAGATGGGCAAGGCTGCTGATAAATACAGCATCCAATCACGAATGCTTAATCTCGGCAAAGGCCCTGCCGTTCATTCCCTGCGCGCGCAGATTGACCGCAGAGAATATTCAAAGGGCATGAAGCACACGCTTGAAAAGCAGGAAAACCTTGATTTGCGCCAGGCAGAGATAACCGCAATTGAAAAAAGCGGGGACGGCTGGAGCCTGACAACAAGGCTTGGCGCGGTTTTCAGCGCAAGGGCAGTTATAATTGCAACCGGCACTTTTCTCGGAGGCAGAATTTATATCGGCGAGGTTTCTTATGAAAGCGGGCCGGACGGAATGTTTCCCGCAACCGAGCTTGCCGAAAGCCTGAAGGCGCTTGGGCTTCCGCTCCGCCGCTTTAAGACGGGCACGCCAAGCCGCGTTAACAGGCGCAGCGTTGATTTTTCCAAAACAGAAATTCAGCAGGGCGACGAGCGTACCGTGCCCTTCAGCTTTGAAACCGAGGCGCGCCCCGAAAACAGAGCGGCGTGCTATATCACATACACTAACGAAAAAACAAAAGAGGTTATCCTGAAAAACCTGCACCGCTCTCCGATGTACAGCGGCAGGATTGACGGCAAGGGGCCGCGCTACTGCCCCAGCTTTGAGGATAAAATTGTTCGCTTTGCGGATAAGGAAAGGCACCAGCTTTTCATT
>DCTO01000049.1 GCA_002329285.1 Ruminococcaceae bacterium UBA1438 | reverse complement strand
CGGCAACGTTCTTCAGGTAATTGAGTTCCAGCACGTTAAGCCGGGCAAGGGCGCTGCTTTCGTAAGAACAAAAACAAAGAACGTTATCACAGGCTCTGTTGTTGAAAAGAGCTATAACCCGTCTGCTAAATATCCAACCGCTTATATTGAGAGAAAGGATATGGTTTATTCTTACAGCGATGAGGGCATCTATTATTTCATGGATCAGGAAACCTTTGATATGGTTCCTGTTGCAGAGTCTGATTTAAGCGATAATTTCCGCTTTGTTAAGGAAAACGATGTTTGCAAGGTTCTCTCTTATAAGGGCAAGGTTTTCGGCGTTGAGCCGCCAACCTTTGTAACTCTTGAGGTAACAAAAACCGATCCCGGCTTCAAGGGCAACACTGCAACAAACACACTTAAGCCAGCAACTGTTGAAACCGGCGCTGAAATCCGCGTTCCGCTCTTTATTAATGAGGGCGATATGATCAGGATTGACACCAGAACATGTGAGTATATGGAGAGAGCGTAAGTATGAACACTGTTGAAAGCTTGGGTTATCTTAAAGGGCTTATCGAGGGCTTAGACCTTGATGAGGATAAAAAGGAAACAAAAATATTTAAGGCAATTGTTGAGGTTGTTGATAACATCATTCTTGATATTGATGATGTTAATGATGAGCTTGATGCCGTTGCAGAGCAGGTTGAGGCTATTGATGCCGATCTCGGTGATGTTGAGGATTTCCTTTCAGGCGAAAGCTTCGTTGATGAGGATGATTTTGACGAGCTTGAGGTTTACAGCTTAACCTGCCCATCATGCGGAGCAGATATTGACGTTGATGAGGAAACCGTTATGGAGGGCAAAATGGAATGCCCCGCATGCGGTGAAATTCTCGAATTTGAAATTGATGCTGATGAGGAGTAATCCTTTAAGCTGAAATAATTATTATGTAAGCACCTTTATTTCAATTTGATTTAAAGGTGCTTTTTCGGAATTATAAGAAAAAAAGGGGGTGATGGAGTGAAAAAGGCAAGGCTTGCGGGCGCGATGGCGGTTGTTATGCTGATCTGCGCTGTTTTCGGCTTTTCCTTTAATGCGCTTGCCCAGGATTTCACCCCAACAACCCCGATTGAATATCACGATATCGGAAATGCGCTTTTCAGAAGCACAAGCCTTTCAACCGGCTCTAATCCTTATAATTTTAACGATAACTGGAAGTATTATTATTGGTGCGATTTCACCCCGCAGTACAGCGCTGAATATTCCGCCTCAATTGATGCAATCAGGCCGATAGGCGTTGAGATTTATGATGCCGAGGGGAATCTTCTTAATGCTGATGAGGATCATGATTACGGCGATGAAAAATGGTATTATGCCAATGCCGGTGCTTTTCTTGAAAAGGGCGAAACCTATTATTTCAGGCTCTTTTTCTGCGGCGGGCATTATGATTCCTGCGGCAAGTTCAATATAATTCTGGAAAGCAAGGGCTCGCCTGATTTTCCAAGCGCTGAAAACCTGAATCTCTATGTCGGCGGCAGTCAGTTTCAAACACAGTATGAGCTTGCGGAATATTCCTATCAGCGCGTGTTTTATGATATAAGCCTGCTTTTGGTATTTGCAGACGGCAGCTTTTTCAAATGGGAAAATTCGCCGGATGTTTCGCTCAGCGTCAGGGGCGTGGATATCATTCTTGATATGAGCGATTGCGCCGCAACAGTCGGCACTCACAAGGTCACCATCCATTATATGGGCTATGAAGCCACGGCAAGCTTTGAAATCGTTAAATGCTTTCACGAATATGATGCGTCAGAGGTTAAGCCGACATGGCTTTCTCCCGGCTATGCCAGCCACATCTGCAAAAAATGCGGGGAGTCTTATAACAGCAATTACACATATTCGGGGCAGATGCTTTATTTTGAGTTTGATAAGTATATTAATGCTTTTTACGGCGGCGATGGCTATTTAAGCTGCGCGGATATGAATGATGACGGTGTTATCAATCTCCGCGATTATTCGCTCCTGCGCGAGCTTTATTCAGATGCTCAAAACGGCTTTTTATCCTTCTTCGGCACATCAAAGGGCAGCAACAATTATTCCGCTGAATATGACATGAATTCGGATGGATACATCAACATCCGCGATTATTCGCTTTTGCGGCAAACCAAACCAAAAGAATAAGAAAGTTCTGTAATGATTGAAAAAGTATTTGCTTGAGCATTGCTATGTTTCGCAGGACGGATATTTCTATTATGATGAAAATGACGAATTGATTGATACAAAAGAAGCATTTTATTATTACGATAAACACTGGACAGACGAAAACGGAACTCTCTATGCGCATATAGATAACGGTGTTTATTGGGATAAAGACGGAAACCTGTGTATTGTGTATTACACGGGCAGAACCCGCCTCGCTTTTGAATAAACGATTAAAGGCTACCGCTTGGCGGTAGCCTTTTTCGATTGGCGCGGGTGCTCGACCGAATACAATCGGAGCGAAGCAACCCGACGCTGACCACTGAACACCGGCCACTGGTCACTTTTTTAGCCAAGTCCGTCTCTTGCCGCATCGCCGAGAGAATCTGCCGCCTGGCCTGCGCCGTCTGCCGCGTCGTTGATTGCGTCGCCCACATCGGACGCTGCCTCGCTTGCGTTTTCGCCAACGTCGGATGCCGCTTCGCTAACACCGTTTGCAGCATCGTCTGCCGCCTCCTCGGCGCGGTTCGTGGTTTGCGTCGTGGTTGTTGTGCTTGAAAGATTGCCGTCATTNNGATAACCGCAAAAATCAGAATCGGATTTCTCATATTCTCGTAGCCTTTCCTATTTCTTTGCAGAGCAGGTTTCTTCTGCTCTTTTTATTATTTGCATTTAATTTTGAATTATTAAAAACATTGTTTTATTTAGTCAGCACGCCGTTATCTGAATAAAGCAAAATCAGAATATCCTCCTGGGCTCCGGTTTGTGCGTTAAGGTAAATCAAAGCCTCGTCGCCGCTCTTTTTTGAAAGGCAGTGAAATTCGCGGCATTGCGCCTCCGTTCCGTTCTCCTTCGGAATAACGCAAAGCTGTGTGCTCACGGCGGTAACTGAGCTTGGCAGCATTGCGGCAAGCGTTTCTTCGTCAAGTGGTTGCTCAAAAGCCTCGCGGCCCTTATGGTTGGTTAAATATCCGAAAGCTTCAAAAGAATAAATCCTGCCTGTTTCAAGCGAAACGCCAACCTTAATTAAATCCGAATAATAAACAATATTGTTTTCGCTGTATGCAAAATTGATGATGCAGATGTTGTCATATATTGAATAATATGATTGCACCATATTGCCGTATCCGGCGGCTTTCAGAAATTCCTTTGCCTTGTTAACAGCGTTTTCCTCAGTGGTGTTCTTGGTGTTAACGGTTTCGTCGCTTATGATATATAGCAGCTTGCCGCCGTGCTTTGAAATAGCGATTGTCTGATATTTATATGAAAAGGTGTAAGCCGGGATTTTGCCGTTTTCATCGCTTCGGTAAAGAAGTGCGCCGGGCTCGGTTCCGATTAATTCTGCGGCAATCCTCTGGCAGCGCTCCTTTGAAACCTCTGCGGCGTTATTAATTTCAGGCTCTTTATCCAAAACGGCATCTGCATAAGGGCCGTCATAAAGCAGGGTGGGGTAATTTTCAAAGGCTTCCTCTGCCGTGTTAAAATCAAGCGAAAATGCCGAAACCTTTGCGTTTGCAACGCTTTCAGAGCCGATTTGATTTTCGCTGATTTTTGCTCCGCCTGCGCATCGCTCAAGCATTGGATTTGCAAATTCGCTGTATTTCTGCGCATATTCAAGCAGTGCGTGAAGATTGTCATAATCCTCATCGGTAATCTCGTTCTTCTGTGAAAGATATCTTGCGTAATCTCCCGCCTGGCTTAAAAATTTGTATGCTTCTGAAAGGTTAAGCTGGTCAATCGGCAACGCCGCCAGCGAGCTTTTTGCAGCCATGCATTGCGAATATAAATCGCTTGAAATGGAATTCATCATATTTCCGCTTGAGGCGTATTCGCTTTTTTCAAGGCTTGTTTCAATCTCGCCAAGCGTTGCGGCAAGCTGATTCAGATTTTGCTGATAAACCGCTTCCAGCCTTGATTTATACTGCGCGCTCTGAATGTTGCCGATAATTGCGTAAATTGCGATAACCGCAACAAAGCATACGGCAAAGCTCATCGCCCTGATAATTGTGCGCTTTTTCAAAATATCAGATCCCTTCCGGTTCGTTTCAGTATATTATTTCCCATAATTTCACAAAACATTCAAAAAAGTCTTTTAATATTATAATATATCTGCTATAATATTTAGGATTAAAATGGATTATTATATGGATTTATAAATATGAGGGCAGGAAAATGAATTTGGAAAATGGCAAAAAAAGGATTGTTGTTAAAATCGGAACTTCAACCTTAACCCATAAAACCGGCAAAACTAATATTGCGCGAATTGCAAAAATTGCTTCCGTGCTTTCCGATTTGAAAAATGAGGGGCATCAGATTATCCTGGTTTCCTCCGGCGCAATTGCCGTTGGCATGAGTAGAATGAGAATAACTCAAAAGCCGAAAACAGCAAAAGAGCTTCAGGCGGCCGCGGCAGTCGGCCAATGCGAGCTGATGTTTCTTTATGACAGATTGTTTTCAGAATATGACGTTGTTGTCAGCCAGTTGCTTTTAACCTTTGATGAGCTTGAAAATCCGAAAAGCCGCGCCCATTTGATTGACACTTTCAATCAGCTCCTTGAATATGATTGCCTGCCGATTATCAATGAAAATGATTCGGTTTCGGTTGATGAGCTGTTTAACGGCGATAATGATTATCTTTCTGCAACCGTTGCCGTTTTCACAGATGCGGATCTTCTTATTATGTTTACGGACACGGATGGCCTTTATGACGGCAATCCCGCAGAAAACCCCGATGCGCAGCTCATTGAATATGTGCCTGAAATTGATGATAAAATCAAGCGCATTGCCGGCGGTGCAAGCTCAAAGGGCACTGGTGGCTTTATAACAAAGATTAACGCGGCGGAACTGGCAGTTAATTCAGGCATCCCGGTGGTTATCACAAACGGCGAAAGGCCAACGGATATTTACGGAATACTTAAAGGTAAAAATGTGGGAACATATTTTGAGGCGAGAAAGAATGATTAGTTTAGGAAAAAAGGCTCTTGCGGCAAAGGATTTCCTTTCCACCGTAACAGAGGAGCAAAAGAATAAAGCGCTTCTTGCAATCGCAGCGGCGCTTCGTGAAAACAGCAAAACAATTG
This sequence comes from Ruminococcaceae bacterium UBA1438, assembly GCA_002329285.1. GTDB lineage: Bacteria > Bacillota > Clostridia > Oscillospirales > Acutalibacteraceae > Eubacterium_R. Next base: position 4,572 of record DCTO01000049.1, on the reverse strand, counting down.
TTAATGAAAATGCAAAGGATTTGCAAAACGGCAGGGAAGCGGGCTTAAATGAGGGCCTGCTGGATCGCCTGATGCTTGATGAGGGCAGAATAAATGCAATCGCCGACGGCGTTGAAAGCGTTGCTGCTCTCCCCGACCCCTGCGGCTTAACGCTTGATGAGGTCACCAGGCCGAATGGGCTTCTTATCAAAAAGGTTTCCGTGCCACTCGGCGTTATTGGAATTATATATGAGGCGCGCCCGAACGTTACTGCGGATGCGGCGGTGCTCTGCCTCAAAAGCGGCAATGCGGTTATTCTGCGCGGCGGCAAAGAAGCAATTAATTCAAACATTGCCATTGCCTCTGTTATGCGCGCGGCAATCAGCGAATGCGGCTTTGATGAAAACTGCATCCAGCTTGTAACAGACACCTCGCGCAATTCCGCAAATGAAATGATGCATCTTAATGGCTATCTTGATTGCCTTATTCCAAGGGGCGGCAAGGGGCTGATTAAGGCGGTTGTTGAAAACTCAACCGTTCCCGTAATTGAAACAGGCTCCGGTAACTGCCATATTTATGTTGATGAAAGCGCTGATGTTGATATGGCGGCGAATATTATTTTCAATGCAAAAACACAGCGCATCGGCGTTTGCAATGCCTGCGAAAGCCTTGTTATTCACAGCGGCATAATCAATGAAGCCTTGCCGAAAATCAAGGCGCAGCTTGACACAAAAAATGTTGAAATGCGCGGCGATGAGCGTGCAATGCTTGCGGCAGACGGCGTGCTTCCCGCTTCTGAAGAGGATTTTGAAACCGAATATCTTGATTATAAAATCAGCGTTAAAACGGTGGATGACCTTGATGAAGCGATTAAGCATATCAATCGTTGCTCAACGAAGCACAGCGAAGCAATAATCACAAATAATTATAAAAACGCAGCCGAATTTCTTGCAAGGATTGATTCCTCCTCCGTTTATGTAAATGCCTCAACCCGCTTCACTGATGGCGGCGAATTTGGTCTCGGAGCGGAAATCGGCATTTCAACCCAGAAGCTTCATGCAAGGGGCCCGATGGGATTAAGAGAATTAACAACCACAAAATATTTGATTTTTGGAAACGGTCAAATTCGTTAACACGTTTTATTGATATTATGGATAAGTATAAAAAACTGGCGGTCAACACTTTAATATTTGCAATTGGCACATTTTCATCCAAGGTGCTGTCCTTCCTGCTCATGCCGTTTGTAACCCGTATGATGAAAACGGGGGAATATGGCTCTGCGGATTTGATTCAGCAAACGGCAAATGTGCTTATTCCCATTGTTTTTCTTCAGATAAACAGTGCTGCGCTTCGCTTTGCGTTGGATAAGGCCGTTGATAAAGGCGATGTTTTCACAACGGGAATCCGAACAACGCTTAAGGGCTTTGTTGTTTTTCTGCTTTTTGCTTATCCCTTAAGCTTTGTCACAATCAATGATTTCAGGCTTGGCGATTATATCATTCTGATCTATGCCTTCGTGCTTGTTTCAGGCACACGCCAGCTTTGTCAGCAGTTTGTGCGCGGCTGCGGCCATGTTAAAACCTTTGCAATTGACGGTATTCTTGCAACAGCAACGACGCTCGCGTTTAATCTGCTGTTTCTCGGCCCCTTCCATTGGGGTGTAACGGGCTATGTTGTTGCAATTATTGCTTCCGATGCCTGCTCAATCCTGTTTTTCTTTGTAACGCAGAAGCTTTGGCGCTTTGTTAAGGTTAAAGGCGTTTCGAAAAAAACAAAAAGGGATATGCTCAAATATTCCGTGCCGCTTATGCCAACGGTTATTCTGTGGTGGATCATCAATGTTTCAGACAGATATATGGTCACCTATTTTATTGATTCCTCGGCAAACGGCCTTTATACTGCGGCTTCTAAAATTCCTAATTTTGTTATTATGTTCTCCTCAATTTTTATTGATGCATGGCAGCTTTCGGCTGTTGATGAATATGATAATGAGGGCAGGGCGCAGTTTTTCACAAATGTTTTCAGGGTTTACAGCGGCGGCGTTTTTGCTGTTTCCGCAGGGCTCGTGCTTATGTGCCAGCCGATTACCAGAATTCTTGTTGCCCCAAGCTATTTTGATTCTTGGAAATATGTACCGATTCTGATTATGGCAACAACGATGAGCTGCCTTGTTAATTTCCTTGCCTCTGTTTATATGGCGGAAAAGAAATCCGTTATGGCAATGGCAACAGCGCTTTCCGGCGCGTTAACAAATATTCTTCTTAATCTTGCCCTGATTCCGCGCATCGGCGCAAACGGCGCAGCGATTGCAACAGTTTGTGCATTCCTTGTTGTTTTTGCAACAAGGGGAATCAACACCAGGCGCTATGTTAAAATCAGCTTCAAGCTTCCGCTCATCGTTTCAGAGCTTGCAATCCTTGCGCTTCAGTGCATAACGATACTTTATTTCAAGAGCGGCGCCGTTATGTATGCAATTGAGGGTGCGCTTTTCCTTGCAATGCTTGTTCTTAACTATAAACCGCTGCTTGAGCTTTATGATCTTTTGGTTAAAAAATTCCTTAAACGCGGCAGTAAAAAAGAGGCATAATATATAATAATATTATTTATAGTTGCAAAAAGATGTTTTTTAGTGTATAATTAACAAAACATTTAAAATAAATTTTATTTGATAAAATATTTTTTGGAGGATTTGTCTATGAATTCAAACATTTCTGTTGCCCAGGCAAAGAAAATGATAGACGATAAATTGAGCCGCTTTTTCGGCGTTTCGCCGGAGAATGCTTCGGTTGAGCAGCTTTATAAGGCTGTGGCAATGATTGTTCGCGATGAGCTTCAGCAGCAAAACAGCGAATTTCGCCATGCTGCCGACGGCCAGGATTCCAAGCAGATTTATTATCTTTGCATGGAATTTTTGATGGGCCGCTCGCTCAAGAATAATATTTATAATCTCGGCTTAACAAGCGTTTTTGAAAAGGCGCTCAAAAGCTATGACATCAGCCTGGAAAGGCTTTATGAGGAGGAGCCTGATGCAGGCCTCGGAAACGGCGGCCTCGGCAGGCTTGCAGCTTGCTATCTTGACGGCCTTGCAACAAACGGCTTCCGCTCAATGGGCTATTCAATCCGCTATGAGGCGGGTATTTTCAAGCAGAAGCTGATTGACGGCTGGCAGACAGAGCTTCCGGATTTCTGGCTTCCCGGCGGCGATGTTTGGCTTGTTCCGCGTGAGGAGCGCGCCGTTCAGGTTAAATTTGAAGGCTGGGTGGATGACAGCTGGGATGGCGATTATCACCATGTTGAGCTGCGCGATTGCAACACCGTAACCGCAATTCCTTATGATATGTATGTTTCCGGTAAGGGGAATGGCGTTTCAAGGCTTCGTCTTTGGGCTTCCAAGAAGCCGGAACTTGATATGAGCCTCTTTAATCAGGGCTCTTATATCAAGGCTATGGAACAGTCCGCTATGGCAGAGGCAATTTCAAAAATCCTTTATCCTGCGGATAATTTCCCGGAAGGCAAATCCCTTCGTCTGCGCCAGCAGTATTTCCTCGTTTCCGCATCAATTCAGGATATTATTCAGCGCCATTTAACTAAGTACGGCACTCTTGATAATCTCCCTGAAAAGGTTGCAATTCATATTAATGACACTCATCCCACAATGGCAATTCCGGAGCTTATGAGAATTATGCTTGATGAATGCGGATATGATTGGGATGCTGCATGGGATATCGCAACCCGCACCGTGGCTTACACTAACCACACTGTTATGAAGGAAGCGCTTGAATGCTGGAGCGAGGAGCTTTACAGCCGTCTGCTTCCGAGAATTTATCAAATCACCAAGGAGATTGATAACCGCTTCCGCGCATATGTATGGGGCGCAACCCAGGATGCCGATAAGGTTGAAAGAATGGCAATCGTTTCTGCGGGCGTTGTTCGCATGGCTAATCTCTGCGTCGCAGGCTCTCATTCGGTTAACGGCGTTTCCGCTCTCCATTCGGAGATTCTCAAGGAAACCGTTTTCAACGATTTCTATAACATCACTCCTGAAAAATTCAAGAATGTAACAAACGGCATTGCTTTCCGCCGCTGGATCTGCCAGGCAAATGATGAGCTTACTGCTTATATCACCTCCCTTATCGGAGACGGATTTATTACCAAGAGTGATGAGCTTATCAAGCTCCGTGAGTTTAAGGATGATAAAGAGGTTCTTGATAAGCTCATGGAAATTAAGCACAACAATAAGGTGCGCCTTGCAGAGCTTGTTAAGAAGAGAAACGGCGTTGAGATTAACCCGGATTCAATCATTGATGTTCAGGCCAAAAGGCTTCATGAATATAAGCGCCAGAGCCTCAATATTCTAAATATTATTGCGGAATATCAGATGCTCAAGGCAAACCCGGATATGGATTTCTATCCAAGAACTTATATCTTTGCTTCAAAGGCAGCTCCGGGATACTTTATGGCAAAGAAAACCATTGAGCTTATTGATGCGCTTTCAAAGGTTATCAATAATGATGAAAGCATCAAGGGCAAAATTAAGGTTGTTTTCCTTGAGGAATATAATGTTTCCCTTGATGCTTTCATCATTATTGATAA
>DCTO01000009.1:3961-8089 GCA_002329285.1 Ruminococcaceae bacterium UBA1438 | reverse complement strand
ATACAAAAATAAAAGATATTATTTAAAAATATTTACTTTTTTCGCCAAATAATGTATAATTAAACCACAAATATTTTGGAGGTAAACTATGAATTGCAAAAACTGTAATTATGAGTTGGACGAAAACTCTAAATTCTGCCCAAAATGCGGTACGCCTGTTGAAGCAGCCGTTGAGCAGCCGGCAGCTGACGTGGCTTTTGACAACGCTCCGCAGCCTGCAGAGCAAGCAGAGGCTCCTGCTTTTGAGCAGCCTGTGAATGAAGCAGTTGAAGCACCCGCTGTGCAGAATGAACAGCCCGCACCGGCAGCAGCTCCTGAAAACGCAGGTGTTTATACACCGCCGGCAGCAGCTCCTGAAAATGCAGGCGTTTATACACCGCCGGTTGCAGCAACAACTGCGGCAGACACACATGAAGAAATGGTTAAAACCAAGGCTGAAGGCAAGAAAAACAAGATAATTGGCATTATTGCTTTTGCCCTTATTGTTCTTGTTGCCATTGCAGGGGTTATCTTCTTTGTTCACGGCCATTCAAGCAAGAAAGCATCTGCGCCTTTCGTTTATTTCACTGATGATTCTTTATATGCAATGAAGAGCATTAATGAAAAGGAAGAGCCCTTCCTTATCTCAAAGGATTATGACAGCGACGGCTTCATGTTCTCTGAAGACTATAAATATATAGTTTACGTTGAATACAAGGACGAAGATTTCAATCTTTACGCAAGGGAGCTCTTTAACGAAAAGGCTGAGGCAATTCTTCTTGCAAAGGATATTGATGATCTTGTTAAGGTTACGGGCAGCATTGATGCTGTTTATTATGAGAAAAACGGCGATGTTTATTGCACTAACCTTAAGGATGAAAACAACAAGCTGCTTTCAGACGCTTCTGTCAGTGCAATTAACGAGGATAACACCTTAATGCTTTGCTCAAGCTCTGAAGAAAATGAGGATTATGATTATTATGATGATTATTCCTCATCCTATTATTACACCTTAACCCTTATTGATCTCAAGAAAAACACAGCAGAAAAGCTTACAAGCGCTGCAACGGATTATGAAGCCACGGCAGACCTTTCACAGGTTTATTTCACTGAGGAAGGCAAGCTTTATGTTGCAGGCCTCGGCAAGGAAAAATCAAAGATTGCCGATGCAGACACTGTTAGCGATATGTATCTCGTTGGCAACGATTTATATTACACTGTTGCAGACGAGGGCCAGACCTTCACATATTACGATTTTGTTGACGATCCGTATGCAGAATCAGACGCATCTGTTGTTGAACCAAACTGGGAAGATTATGCGCCAAGCTATGATGATTATCAGGTTGAAACCACTGATGATTGGGGCTATACATACACCACAACCGATTGGGATGCATATTATGCAGCTCGCGACGCAGCGGATGCAGAATATGACGCGGCGCTTGAGGAATATTACGCAGCTTATGACAGAGAGGATCTGAGAATTGATCTTGACGAAGAGGCTTCCTTCCGCTCTCTCACCCTTTACCGTTACAGCGGCTCAAAGAGCGAGCAGGTTGCAGAAAATGTTCAAAGGCTGCGCGGAATTTATTCCTTCGGTTCAAATGAAGATCTTGATATTAATGCTGCAACGGCAAGATCAACCGCAGGCAGCAACGGATATACCGGCGTGCTGGCTTACTGCTATCCCTCATCACTTGCAGATATTGAAAAAATCAGCATTGATGATATTTCCAGCGCTTATGACGTTACGGAATACGTTGAGGAGAATGCACCAACAGTTGCAAACATCGTTTCCGGTGCAAAGCTCACAAAGCTTGATCTTGGCAATGAAGATTTAACGCTTTCCAGCATCTACTATAATGCTGACAGCAATGAATATCTCCTTGGAATTGACAACGCCGCTTATGACGATGATGATTTTTACAGCGAAGATTTATATTCATTAAAGGAAGGCAATGATTTCAGCAAGGCAGAAAAGATTGCAGAAAAATGCCGCTCATTCTTTTACATCAACGGCAAAATTGCTTACACTGATTCCTATAATGAAAAATCCGGCAGCGTAACCCTTCATTACGACGGCAATGAAATCATTGACTCAACCGGCTCTGTTCTGACTGAAATCGGCAACACAAGCGATTTCTATTATGCAACTGATTACAGCTCAAAGACCGGCGAATCAACCGTTTATAAGTATTCAAAGGGCAAGAGCGAAAAAATCGGCGACGACATCTATTTCTCTCCCATTTCGTTCGGATCTTTTGACGGCAGATATGTTTATATTACTGAATATGACGATGATGATTACTCCGGCGATCTTGTTGCAAGGAAGGGCGATAAAACCTTCACAATCGCTAAAGATGTTGAGGGCTTCCTCTGCCCCGGCACAAACTATGCTTCATTTATAAACAGCTTTTATGATTATGATTATTAATTAAAGCACGGGCATCGAAAATTGAATAAATAAAAAAGGAGCTGTGAGCTATGCAACAAGGGTTGCATAATTCACAGCTCTTAAATTTTTTATGCTTTAATTTCAGAACAAGCCGCCTAAAAGGTCGCTGCTTAAATCAATATACCATTCGCCGTCAACTCTCGCCTCTTTCCCGTTTACTAATTGTCTGAAAAGAAACGCCGAGAAAATCCGCAAGAGCCTCCTGCGTTAAATCTCTTTCCTTACGAAAGCGCTTTATTTTTTCACTGAAATAAATATTCATAAAATCACCACAATAATTATTTGGCGGTACCGTCTGATTAAATCATACCGCAAAGTCAATACTAACTCAATAGCCGATTCAGAGCGATTTACATAAAAATAAGACGGGTTCGTAAACCCGTCTTTTGGTCGAGGTGCCTGCAATAATAAGCGAAATATTAAGCGTTTCAGCCGTTTGTTGAAACGCCTTATTGCTTGTCATTGCTTAACGGAAATATTGCGCTTGATTGTTTCGGTGATTTGCTATATACTAATAACAACAGGAGTGATACTATGAGCCCTATTAATGAAAAAGCAATTAGTAATGCTGCCGCCTCCCTTGAAATGGAAGGCTTTGTAATTCTGCCTGAATATAAAGAACTCTGCGAAAAACTGCTGAATAAAGAAATCACCATGGCGGAATATATCGCCACAGTTAAAACAATGCAAGGGATTAATGCATAATGGGATACAGTATTGACGCTATTACCGAGGATTGCTATGAAGGTACATCATGTCTGATTAATAAACTCGGTATAAAAGACGATAAAAAGCTGAAGGAGTTTGAAGCAGCGGTAACGCTTGCAAAAGCCAGCGAGTTTGAAAAGGAGCCGTTTTGCAGTACATTTGACGTTGCTCATTATAAAGCAATTCATAAGTTTCTTTTTGAGGATATCTATGAATGGGCGGGCGAATACCGCACCATCAATATGAGCAAGAAGGGCACAAGCTTTGCCGAGGCAGATAAAATTGCAGATTTAATGAACGCCTGTTTCAAACGCCTTAAAGATAACGACTGTTTCAGAAACAACCGTTTTGAAGAGTTTATTGAGAATATTGTTGACTTTTATCAGGTCACTAATATGATTCATCCGTTCAGAGAAGGTAACGGCAGAACGCAAAGACTGTTTATTACCCAGCTGATTCGTTTCAATGATTATGATATCAATTTTTCGGAAATAGACAGTGATGAACTGATGATATCCACCATACAGGCGGCAAGCGGAGTCAAAGATAATCTCGTCAGAATATTTAAAGAAAGCATCAAAAAATGAGCACGGAGGAAATCCGTGCTTTTTTGCTGTATCAAGCAGTGGAGTTGAATAAAAAAACGGCATAAACTCTTGATTTATAAAGATGTTATTCCATCGACATAGAAAACAACCGACCTGCCAAACGGTAGGTCGGTTGTTTTGGTCGAGGTGACAGGACTTGAACCTGCGGCATCCTGCTCCCAAAGCAGGCACTCTAGCCAAACTGAGTTACACCTCGGAGTATTAAATTATAAAGTCGGTGCCGTTTTGCCTTAAAACCTGCTTTGCTCGCCCTCTTGCAAAATTGTCGCCTCAGGCGATTAGCGCCTGACGCTCTGTTTTGCTGCGCTTCCTCAAGCTCCCTTCATCTGCCACCGGCAGCGGTCGCTTTCGTCACCCAAAGCAGGCACTCTAGCCAAA
>DCTO01000009.1:0-3913 GCA_002329285.1 Ruminococcaceae bacterium UBA1438 | reverse complement strand
AACTGAGTTACACCTCGGAGTATTTTGTTTATGTTTTCTGCCTTGCGGCAGGACTTTGCTCCTTTGCTTTTCTTGAGAAAGCCCTGTATCTAATTGAAAAAAAGGACACCGCAAGGGTGCCCTTTTTCAATGGTCGGAGTGACAGGACTTGAANNCTTGACCCCCAGTCAAGTGCGCTACCACCTGCGCTACACCCCGATGCAAAAAGACACAGCCATAATGCTAAAACAGTATAATATATAAATGCCTTTTTGTCAAGATTTAATTTTGTATTATGCCGTGTTTTGCGGCGATTGCGGAGTTACCGTAAGCCTTATTATCCGTCACCTCTTCAAGCACTTTTAAGAAGGGCGGAAGGGTGAAAGTCTCGTTTGCGCTTTTTAACTCAATTTCAAGCACGGCGGTGTTTTGCCAAAACGGAAAAATATCCAGCTCAAAGCATTTTCCGCCGCTCACGATAAGCCAGCGGGTTTTGCTCAGCACGGGAAAGCCTTTTACGCCGTTTTCAAATTCCGCTTGAGTAATTCTGCTTTCAATTTCAATGCGCTCACTTGCGGAAAGGCGCTTTTTCTGCGTTTTGATATAAACGAAGACGCCGTCCCTGCCCCTCTTGCGCAGGCGGACTGCGGTGCCGTTTTCAGCCTTGATATATGCCTGCCAAATTTCAACGCTTCTGCAAAGCGGCAATGCCGCAAGCGCGGCTAAATCAGGCATTTCAACAAGGAATTTGCGCTCAATTTCAAGCGGCTGCGGCAGCCCGAAATAAAAATCCAGCTCTGCAAAAAGCTGTTCCTCATTTTCGGCAAGGCGCAGATGCTCGTTTCCCACCCAGGGGGCGACGCTGCTTTCGCTGCCGTTCAGAAAGAAAACGGCACTATATTCAAGCACGCCCGCAAAATCTGCAACAATTGGATTAAAAACGATTATTTCTTTGCGGTTTTTATATCTGCTTTTGATTTTTTCTTCGTTTGTCTTGCCTATAACTGCAATTTTATCCATTATTAATCACCTTTTTTATGTGCTCGCAATAAAGCGCAAGAATGTCCGTTTGAGTTTTCTCATAAACCATCCGCGCGCCGACGCTGTCCTCAATCTCATTGAAAACAATTTTTCCGTGATGGAAAACAAAATCAATTCCGATGTAATCATAAGCAAGCAGGCCGGAAATCTTCATCACAAGCGCCTTTTCCTCCTCCGAAAGAGAATAGGACAGCGCCTCGCCGCCGAGGCAGAAGTTGGAGCGAAAATCGCTTTTACTCACCCTTAGAATTGCCGTGATGATTTCGCCGCCGATGAGCCACACGCGCAGGTCTTTGCCCAAATCGGATGCGGGTGCCTGATAAACAAAGCTCTCCTCCGGTGTGATTTCGCCCTGCGTTATCAGCTCAACTCCTGCGCCGCCCTTGCCGTTTCTCGGCTTTTTAACGAGAGGAGGCGCTGTCTGGTTTATCGGCATAATTTCAATGCCGTGCGCCTGCATAAATTCATAGCATTTCTGCTTGTCATTTGCAAGCGCCGTAAGCACAAAGGGGTTAAAAACGCGGACGCCCCTTTGCTCAAAGCCCTTTGCAATTTCCGCATTATTCGTGCGGTTAATCACATAATCGGCAGGCGCGCCGAAATCAACCTCATCCTCAAAAACAAGGCGCGCGCCAAGCAGCGTTTCAAATTTTTCGGCAGCGAAGCGGTTGCGCTTTGCCTCCGCTCTGCTGTAAATCAATAATCCGTTCATTTTATCTGCTTTTCAATTTCCTCAAAAATCATCGGCGCAAGGTCAATGCCCGTCGCCCTCATAATGTTGATAATATGGGCGTTGCTGTTAACCTCACAAACGGAGCCGTTATTAAGAATATCAACTCCGCCGAAGCTCAGCCCCAGCGCCTCGCAAGCCTTAACGGCAAGGGCTGCTTCTTCAGCCGTTGGGGTGTAAGCCTCCGCCGTGCCGCCGTTTGTGATGTTTGAGCGAAAATCATCCGCATTTCTGCGCCTCATTGCGCAAACCGCCCTGCCGCCGATAACCTCTATGCGCGTATCCTCGCCACGGCTGCCCTCAACAAATTTTTGCAAAAGAAACGGGCGGCCGTTGATGCCGGCAAGAATTTCCTCCCTGCTTTTGCGCAGAAAAACCTGCTCTCCGAAAGAGCCGAAGCATTCCTTGAAAACAAGGGGAAGGCCCAGCCTTTCAATTGCGGCGTCAACAAAGGCGGAATAATCCGCCTTGCCGAAAGCAAGGGGCGCAATCAGCGTTTCCGGCTGCGGCACAATGCCCTCAAGCGCAAGCAGCGTTTTTGCCTTATCATCGCAAAGGGCGATTGAGCGCGCGCTGTTAAACACGGGTAGCCCCGCGTTTTCAAGCCTTTTTGCGAGGTTAACGTCCTTATCCCAAAACAGCACGAAATCACATTCGGGCGTTTCAGAAGCAAGCTCCAGATTAGTTTTTTGCAAAAGGGAAACACCCATATTTGCGGCGGCGTTTCTCAAATGGGAATGAAGCTCCTCAAACTTTTCACTTTTCAGAAAATGATTAACAACTAATATTCCGTTCATAGGCTTAACAAATATGCACAAATAAAGAGTGATTATCGGTTGATTTTTATACATTTGATTGTAGCATTTTTTGTTGCTTTTTTCAATCGACTATTATAAAATAAATTTATTGGATAAATTAAATTATTCGCAATTGCGAAGGAGGAAAGATTATGACGGAATATACGTTAAAATACGGCTGTAATCCAAACCAGAATCCTGCCAGAATTCATATGAACGGCAAGGAGCTGCCCTTTCAGATTTTAAACGGCAGCGCAGGCTATATCAATTTGCTTGACGCCTTTAATTCCTGGCAGCTTGTTAAGGAGCTTAAGGAGGCAACCGGCCTTCCGAGCGCAGCTTCCTTTAAGCATGTTTCGCCTGCGGGCGCAGCTGTTGCGCAGCCTCTTTCAGAGGTTGACCGCAAGGTTTGCATGGTTCCTGACGGGCTGGAGCTTTCGCCGATAGGCGTTGCTTATGCAAGGGCAAGAAGCTGTGACAGACAATCCTCCTTCGGCGATTTTGCGGCGCTTTCCGATGTTTGCGATGCATCCGTTGCGCAGTTTCTTGTTAAAGAGGTTTCAGACGGCATTATCGCCCCGGGTTACACTGATGAGGCGCTTGAAATCCTGAAAACCAAACGCCGCGGGGGTTATCTTGTTATTCAGATTGACCCCGATTATGTTCCCGAGGAGATGGAAACCAAGCAGGTTTTCGGCATCAGCTTTGAGCAGAAGCGCAATAACGCAAAGATCACAATGGATCTTTTTGATGATATGCCCACAAAGGTTAAGGAAATTCCGCAGATTGCAAAAATTGATCTGCTCATTTCAATGATAACCCTGAAATACACTCAATCCAATTCCGTTGTTTATGCCCAGGGCGGGCAGACTCTCGGCGTAGGCGCCGGCCAGCAGAGCAGAATTCTCTGCACAAGAATGGCGGGCAGCAAAGCGGATATGCTTTGGCTTCGCAGAAACGAAAAGGTGCTTAATCTTCCGTTTGTTGAGGGCGTAAGAAAATGCGATGCCGATAACGCGATTGATCTTTATATCAGCGATGATTATGAGGAGCTTTTGGCAGACGGCGTTTGGCAGAGATATTTCACAAGGAAGCCCGAGCCCTTCACCGCAGAGGAAAAGGCAGAATGGCATAAGAAGATGGATCTCGTTGCTCTCGGTTCAGATGCTTTCTTCCCGTTTGAGGATAATATTGAGCGCGCTGTTAAATCCGGCGTTAAATATATCGCCCAGCCCGGAGGCTCCGTTCGCGATGAGCAGGTTATCGAATGCTGCGATAAGCACGGCATTGCAATGGCAATGACCGGAATCCGCCTGTTCCACCATTAATTCAAAGCATAAACACAATAAATATCCACCCGCATAGC
>DCTO01000117.1:19691-22355 GCA_002329285.1 Ruminococcaceae bacterium UBA1438 | reverse complement strand
ATTTACTTAAATTACAGGACTGGAACACCAAGGAAATCCTTGACGTTTTAAACCTTGCAGACCAGCTTAAATATGAAAATCACCACGGCATTGAGCACCATCATTTAAAGGGCAAAACGCTTGGAATGATTTTCCAGAAAAGCTCCACAAGAACAAGAGTTTCCTTTGAAACGGGAATGTATCAGCTTGGCGGCCAGGCGCTTTTCCTTTCAAACCGCGATTTGCAGATTGGCAGAGGCGAGCCGGTTGAGGACACCGCAAGAGTGNNCAGCTCGGCGGTCAGGCGCTGTTTCTTTCCAACCGCGATTTACAAATCGGCAGGGGCGAGCCCGTTGAGGACACAGCAAGGGTTCTTTCCCGTTACCTTGACGGTATTATGATAAGAACCTTTGAGCAGAAAGAGGTTGAGGATTTGGCTGAATACGGCTCCATCCCGATTATCAACGGGCTGACCGATTACTGCCATCCCTGCCAGGTGCTTGCAGATTTAATGACCATACGCGAGCACAAGCGCTCCTTTGACGGGCTGAAGCTCTGCTTTATCGGCGACGGAAACAATATGGCAAACAGCCTTATCGTTGGCGCAATCAGAATGGGAATGGAGTGCGCAATCGCCTGCCCTGACGGATACAAGCCGGATGCGGAGCTTATGAAATGGGCTGAGGAAAAGGGCAAATTCACCTGCAGCGACGATATTCTTGCCTGCGCAAAGGATGCTGACGTGCTTTACACAGACGTTTGGGCCTCAATGGGACAGGAGGAAGAAAAGGCTGAAAGAGAAAAAATCTTTAAAAGCTTCCAGATTAACGATGAGGTTATGGCGGTTGCAAAGCCGGACGCTATGGTGCTTCACTGCCTGCCTGCTCACCGCGAGGAGGAAATCACTGCAAAGGTTTTTGAAGCGCATGCTGATGAAATTTTTGATGAGGCAGAAAACAGGCTTCACGCGCAAAAGGCAGTGCTTGTTAAATTATTGGGTTAAAAAGCGGGCGGAGGATATCCGCCCCTCGAATTTATTATATTTTGGATATTACTATGGATAATGAAAAGGTTTACATCTACCTTTCAAACGGGCAGGTTTTTGAGGGAAAGCGCTTCGGCGCAGGCGGAGACGTTATCGGCGAGCTTGTGTTTACCACAGGCATGTGCGGATACATTGAAACGCTGACTGACCCGAGCTATTACGGGCAAATCGTTTTGCAAACCTTCCCTCTTATCGGAAATTACGGATTCATTGAGGAGGACGCCGAAGCAAAAAAGAGCTTCGTTTCGGCTTACATCGTGCGCGAAAAATGCGATAATCCATCCAATTTCCGCTGCAACAAAACGCTTGACGAATATCTGAAAAGCGAAGGCATTATCGGCGTTTGGGACGTTGACACCAGGGAGATTACAAAAATTATCCGCGAAAGCGGCGTTATGAACGCGGCAATCGTTTCAAACCCAAATACGCTTGATAAACAGGCGGTTGAGGATTACAAAATTAAGGAGGCTGTTAAATCGACCTCCGTTTCAAAGCCCTGCCTTGTTGCAAGCGAAAATCATCAGCATAACGTTGTTTTGATTGATTACGGAAAAAAGGACAATATTCCACGCGAGCTTGCAAAGAGAGGCTGCAACGTTGCAATCGTGCCATATAATACAAAGGCTGATGATATTCTGAAGCTTAATCCGGACGGCATTATGCTTTCAAACGGCCCAGGAGACCCAAGCGATAATGAGGAATGCATTGAGGAGCTGAAAAAGCTTATCGGCAAGAAGCCGATTTTCGGAATCTGCCTTGGGCATCAGCTTTTGGCGCTTGCAATGGGCGCAAAAACCGAGAAGCTGAAATATGGGCACAGAGGCGTTAACCAGCCTGTTAAGGACACAAAAACGGGCAGGACATACATTTCCTCCCAAAACCACGGATACGCAGTGCTGAATGACGGAATTGAGGAATGCGGCGGTGTTATCAGCTTTATTAATGCTAACGACGGCACTAACGAGGGCATTGATTATCCCGAAGCAAGAGCCTTTTCCGTTCAGTTTCACCCGGAGGCATGCAGCGGCCCGCACGACACGAGATTCTTATTTGACAGATTTATCAGGATGATGGGAGATAATGAATAATGCCTCTTAACAAGGATATTAAAAAGGTTTTGGTTATCGGCTCAGGCCCGATANNTATCGGCCAGGCGGCTGAATTTGACTACGCCGGCGCACAGGCCTGCCGTGTGCTTAAAGAGGAAGGCATTGAGGTTGTTTTGGTTAATTCAAACCCCGCAACAATAATGACCGACAAGGCACTGGCAGACCACATTTACCTTGAGCCGCTGACCGAGGAAACCGTTAAACGAATTATTGAAAAGGAAAAGCCGGACAGCATCCTCGGCGGCCTTGGCGGACAGACGGGGCTCACCATATCAATGCAGCTGGCGGCAAGCGGATTTTTGAAGGAGCACGGTGTTCGCCTGCTTGGCACGGACGCCGCTGCGATTGACAAGGCTGAGGACAGGCAGATGTTCAGAGACACGATGCTGAAAATAAACCAGCCCGTTGTTCCCTCTGACATTGCAAACGACCTTGAAACCGCAATCAGCATTGCAAACGAAATCGGATATCCCGTTATCGTTCGTCCTGCTTTCACTCTTGGCGGCGCAGGCGGCGGAGTTGCATATAACG
>DCTO01000117.1:0-19682 GCA_002329285.1 Ruminococcaceae bacterium UBA1438 | reverse complement strand
GGTGCTTGTTGAAAAATACATTGCCGGCTGGAAGGAAATTGAATTTGAGGTTATGAGGGACTGCGCAGGAAATGTTATTGCAGTTTGCTCTATGGAAAACTTTGACCCAGTCGGCGTTCACACGGGTGACAGCATCGTTATTGCCCCTGCCGTTACGCTTGGGGACAAAGAATATCAGATGCTGCGCTCCGCATCCCTTGACATTATTACAGAACTTGGAATTGAGGGCGGCTGCAACTGCCAGTTTGCGCTGAATCCCGAGAGCTTTGAATACAGCGTTATTGAAGTTAATCCGCGTGTTTCGCGCTCCTCTGCCCTTGCATCAAAGGCGACGGGTTACCCGATTGCAAAGGTTACAACCAAAATTGCGCTCGGCTACACTCTTGATGAAATTAAGAACGACATCACGGGCAAAACCTGCGCCTGCTTTGAACCGACGCTTGATTACGTTGTTGTTAAGGTGCCAAAATGGCCGTTTGATAAATTTGTTAACGCATCAAGAAGGCTTGGCACGCAAATGAAGGCAACCGGCGAGGTTATGAGCATTGCGCCTTCCTTTGAAATGGCGATAATGAAGGCAATCAGGGGCGCAGAAATAGGGCTTGACACTCTTAACAACCCTGCCCTGCCGGCTGATGATTATATTTATGACGCGCTTAAAAGGCAGGATGATTTGAGAATCTTCACCGTTTTCAGAGCACTGAAAGAGGGCGTTTCTGTTAACGAAATCCACCGACTTACGATGATTGACGAGTGGTTTTTATACAAGCTGAAAAACCTTGCGGAATATGAGGCAAAAATTGAAAACACACCGATTTCAAATGAGCTTTATATTCAGGGCAAAAAGCTTGGCTACACCGATGAGGCGTTGGAGCGCATAAGCGCATCTCCCCTTGCCTTTCACAAAGAAGCCGTTTATAAAATGGTTGACACCTGCGGCGCGGAATTTGCCGCCGAAACACCGTATTTTTATTCAACCTTTGACAATCACTGCGAAAGCAGAGAGCTTAAACGCGGGGACAAGGAGAGGATTATCGTTCTCGGTTCCGGCCCGATACGCATCGGCCAGGGCATTGAATTTGACTATTCCTCCGTTCACTGCGTATGGACGCTGAAGGAGCTCGGCTACGAGGTTATTATAATCAACAACAACCCCGAAACAGTTTCAACAGATTTTGACACGGCTGACAGGCTTTATTTTGAGCCGCTCACGCCGGAGGACGTTATGAATATCATCAAGGTTGAAAAGCCGATTGGCATTGTTGTTGCCTTCGGCGGGCAAACCGCAATTAAACTCACCAAATTCCTTGATGATAACGGCATTAATATTCTCGGCACCTCTGCTGAAGGGATTGACATTGCCGAGGACAGGGACAAATTTGACAAGCTGCTTGAAAAATTCGGCATTTTCAGACCTAAGGGAACATCGGTTACTTCTCTTGAAGAGGCGCTTGCAGCAGGCAATTCGCTTGGATATCCCGTGCTTTTGCGCCCGAGCTACGTTATCGGCGGGCAAAACATGACGATTGCTTACACCGACGAGGACGTTTCCCGCTATATGGGAATCATTCTGAAGCAGGGCATTGAAAATCCCGTTTTGGTGGATAAATATATGATGGGCACAGAGCTTGAGGTTGACTGCATTTCAGACGGCGAAAAGGTGCTCATCCCCGGAATTATGGAGCATATTGAGAGAGCCGGAGTTCACAGCGGCGATTCAATTGCGGTTTATCCCCCATATAATATTCAGGATAAAATGCTGCAGAAAATCTGCGATATTTCAACAAAGCTTGCCCTTTCGCTTGGCACAAAGGGCCTTGTTAACATTCAATATTTAACCTATCAGAACGAGCTTTACGTTATTGAGGTTAACCCGAGGGCTTCGCGCACAATTCCTTACATCAGCAAGGTTACAGGCGTGCCAATGGTTGAGCTTGCAACAAAAATTATGGTTGGCGCAACTCTTGAAGAGCTTGGATATGAGGCGGGACTTTACAGAATTCCGCCGTATTACGCAGTTAAGGTGCCGGTTTTCAGCTTTGAAAAGCTTAACGACGTTAACAGCAAGCTTGGGCCTGAAATGAAATCCACAGGCGAGGTTTTGGGAGTTGGCAAAAACCTGAACGAAGCGCTCTTTAAGGGGCTTGTTTCTGCAGGCTTTAAGGTTGATTTCCATAAGAAGGACAAGCATGCCGTGCTAATCACCGTTACCAAGCAGGACAGATACGAAATTGTTAATCTTGCAAAGAAGCTTGACGATCTCGGCGCAGAGCTTTGGGCAACGCCCGAAACCGCAAAGGCTATTGAAAGCCTTGGAATTGAGGTTAAAAAAGTTAACAAGCTGCGCGAGGATAATTCCATTATGGAGCTTGTTGAAAGCGGCATTCTTGACTATATTGTTTACACCGGCAAGAGCGATAAAAAGAGCATAGATGATTACATTAGGCTTTTCAACCGCGCAAATCAGCTTGGAATTGCAACGATAACCTCGCTTGACACGGCAAACGCCCTTGCGGACATCATTGCAAGCAGATACAAGCAATCAAATACAGAGCTTGTTGACATCAATAATATGCGCAGTGAAAAAGGCATTCTTAAATTCAGCAAGATGCAGGGCACGGGTGACGACTACATTTTCTTCAACAACGAATGCGGCATAATCACCTGCCCCGAAAGCTTTGCAATTGAATTTACTGACAGGCACAGAGGCATCGGCGGCGACGGCATTGTGCTGATTGAAGGCTCTGAAATTGCAGATGCGAAGATGAGAATTTTTAACCTTGACGGCTCTGAAGGCAAGATGGCAGGAAATTCCATACGCTGCGTGGGCAAATATCTTTATGACAACGGCTGGGTTGACAAGGAAAACATCACCGTTGAAACCGCAAGCGGAATCAGAGAGCTGCAG
Organism: Ruminococcaceae bacterium UBA1438; assembly: GCA_002329285.1. Taxonomy (GTDB): domain Bacteria; phylum Bacillota; class Clostridia; order Oscillospirales; family Acutalibacteraceae; genus Eubacterium_R. The sequence goes on along the minus strand of DCTO01000117.1, from coordinate 16,774 downwards.
CTTTTCACGCGCAACGGCAAGGTCAATTCCGTTACGGTTAATATGGGAAAGGCAGAGCTGAAGCCGGAAAGGATACCCGTTTTGCTTGAGGGCGAGCGGATTATAAGCCAAAAGGCAAAAATTGCCGGCGATAATTATGACATTACCTGCGTTTCCGTCGGCAATCCGCACTGCGTTGTTTTTGTTGATAATGTTGACAGAGTGCCTCTTGAGGAAATCGGCCCGCAGTTTGAAAATGCGGAGATTTTCCCGGAGCGGGTTAACACGGAATTTGTGCGTATTGTTAACAGCCGCACAATAAAAATGCGCGTTTGGGAGCGCGGCAACGGCGAAACGGAGGCCTGCGGCACGGGCGCATGCGCTGCGGTTATTGCCGCAGTAGAAAACGGCTTTTGCAGCAAGGGTGAGGATATCACCGTTAAGCTTCGGGGCGGCGACCTTATCGTTAATTACACAGACGACGCCGTTTACCTCACGGGCGACTGCAATCTTGTTTTTACCGGGCAAATTGAATATTAAGTAAAAAAACAAGGTGCTGTAAGCACCTTGTTTTTTAGTGGCCAGTGGTCAGTGACTGGATAAAGATTCGATTATCCATTTAATTTCTCTGTTATCATGTTAAACTCATCTGTTGCTTTAAATTCATCTGTTAAAGGATAGTGTTTAGTTATAAGCTCATGCATACGCTCTCGAATACTCATATTACGGAAACGTTTCTCCTGTTCGTAAAAGAGAACTGCACGCTGTTGTTCTTTGGGCAACAAATCAAATTTAATTGCCTCATCAGCAGCAAGTTGCAGATATTTTATCGCATTCTCATTATCTCCGCTTTCAGCGTAAAGATGACCCAAATGGCCATAATTATAGATAATGTGTATTCGGTTTTTTGCAGGACTTTTATCAACATCGGTTATATTTAGTATTCCGTTAATATTTTCAATCAATTCAATTTTAAATTGAGCCGAATAGGCTTCATCATAATAATAGCTGATTAATGCATTCTGCAGCAGATAAGAAAGCTCTTCAATAGTTTTTCTGCGGCTTTCTTCATAATTGTTTTCATAATCAATAAAGAGCGAAAGATACTCGCGTGAATCACTCATTGAAGGAAGAGTATTATAAATCTCCTCGGCTTGCTTTTTATATTTCTCATCAAACCTTTTTTCATCATCAAACCACCCCAGACACTGATGCTGCCACATCAAGTGCTGAAGCATTATGCGTTTTGAACGTATTCTTATGGCGTCATCTGTGCAATGCTTTTGTATTTTCTCATATGCTAAAGCAAGTTTTTCCGAAAACGGCTTATAATCCTGCACGCCAACGTTGCCCTTTTCCATATGCAAAAGCTCCATATATCTGACCAAGATTGAATATTCATTCGAAAATTCAATAACTGCTTTTTCAAATTCAGCAAGAACGGATGCAACATCCTTAAGCTGCATTTCATCAAATAATTCAATATACGCCTGAATTTCCTTTTCTTTATAATTTTTATCTGCACCGAGGAGTTCATCAGTTGATACATTAAAGAAATCCGCAATTTCCGTCAGCATTATTAAATCGGGATATGTTTCCCCTCGCTCCCACTTACTGATTGTTTGAAAGGAAACGCCTAAAAAGGATGCAAATTCCTCCTGTGTCAGCTTTCGTTCTTTTCTTAAGTTTTTAAGATTTTCTCCAAAACAAATTTTCATTTTCATCACCAAAAATATGATAACCCGGATTGCTTGATAATTCAAGCGCGTTATAGTTGAACCGTTTTCCCGTAATGCGGGAANNAACGGCAAGCTTCTGAAAATAAAAGGCCTTATCTCAATAAGATAAGGCCTTTTTACTTAGCTTTATGTTTATTCGGTGACCGTTAAATCAAATTCAATAACCTGCATAACCCAATAATCAAGGGTTAAGCATTTTGAATTATTTGCAAGGCGGACATCCGCGCCGGGAGCAACGCCGCGAAGCGCAATCTGATTATTTGCAAGCGCCTGATAAACCGCATCATACTGAGCCTGATTCTTCTCATCAACGAAGCTCATCAAAATGCCGTTATTTGCGCAGCTGCCGGTGTAAGTGAAGCCGCCCTGATAATCCTCAAGGCAAGCCTTAACGGCAGAGCCGTAATCCTTGATGGCAGTTGAATAATAATTCTCCCAATTCTTTTGCCAGCTTTCAGAGCCGATTGCAAATTTCTGATAATTATAAATCTTTGTTGCCTCTGAAACTGCACCGATTTCCTCGTTACCGCCGGCAAAAACAATTGAAACGCCGTTATCAAACATCTTTTCAACAACTGACTGATAGCGGTTTACCATAGTGTAATTAGTGCTTGGTGAATATTCATTTTCCATGCTGATGCCGGCGCCATAGCCATCCGCATCCGCATTTGACCAACGAGTGAAGATATAGCCCTCCTGCGGGATGGCAGCCTCAACCTCAATATAATCATCCGTTACATAAGAGCCGGAGCCGAGAGATTCGCCGTTACCGCCCTCACCCGTTACAACAGAAACGTTGAAGGTTGGATCTGCGCTCTGCGCAAAAACAGGAGTGAGCGTTATGCCGCCAACCTCTTCACTGACATGAACCCATGTGTCCTTAGCGTTAACGTCATCAATATCGGCTTCAGCGCCGCTTGCGGTTTCAATCTGCCAGTGATCAAAAACATAGCCGCTTTCAGCAGCAGGCGCTTTAACGTTGCAGGACTCCCCTGCCATAATATACTGGGCGGAGAAATCAGAAGCGCCGTCAGCAGACTTAACTATAATCGGATACGTTGCCGAAGGAGCATCCGCATAAACAGCCGTTAAAGTGCAATCGCATTTTTCAACGAGAAGGTTAATTTCTGCTTCCTTGGTTGAGGAAAGGTTAATCTTTTTATCCTTAACGCCATCGGTGTTGCTCTTATAATCCCAATGATCAAACACCTTGCCCTCCGGAGCAGGATCAGCAGTGATTTTAACGTTTGAGCCTTCCGTGTAAGTGCCGGAACCTTTGCCGTTTTCAACATTAACAACAAAGCATTCCTCATCAATATTCTCAACCTTATCATAATTTGCGGTTAAGGTGAAGGAATAATCATAATCAAGGAAATCAGAATCATAATCGGCATAAGAAAGCCTTACGGGAATTCCAAGCTCATCAGCGGCATAGCCGGCGCCCTGAACAAAGCCTGCGCCATAGCTGCTTGAGGTTCTGGTTTTAACAGAGCCGAGATAGCCGAGATCAGTGTTTCCGGAAACAACAGCAACATAGCCTGCAAGGAAACCGCTTTCAAGCGTGTTAAAATCAATGCACATAACATTGCCGAGGTAAGCGTCAATATCAGAATCTGCAGGATGGGGAGTGCCGTCAATCAGAATGAACTGAACTTCGGGATAGAGTGCTGAGGCTTCATATGCCGCAACCTCATAAGCAGCTGTTGGCAAAATAATCATTGCCGCGCCCTTGCTTACGGCAAGCTCAATATACTCAAGCGCGGTTTCGGTTGAAACAGGGCTGCCCTCCTCAACCGGAGGCTGATAATAACGATAAGAAAGGCCCTGGGCATCGCAATATTCCTTAACGCCGTTCCAAGCACTTTCGTTATAAGCGCCGTCTGTAACCAGGCCGCCGTCAGTGAGTAAAACAACTTGATAGCTTTTGCTTTCTGCCTTGCCGCAACCTGTGAAAGAAACAGCGGTTACAGCAATAAGCGCAACGCACATAAGCACGCTAATTAATCTTTTCATAAATTTCCCTCCAAGAAAGAAACTATTTTTACCAATATATAATAACAAAAAATAATAAATAATGCAACAGGATTTATTGATTTAATGTTTAAAAAGAATTATAATATTTTAAAATAAGAATTTCGGAGGGCGTTATGCTTCAGAAACAGCTTGAATACATCAGAAAAACAACAGACTTTGTGCCGGACACGGCGATTGTTTTAGGCTCCGGACTCGGCAGCTTTGCCGATGAGGTTGAGCCCGTAGCCATAATTGATTTTGCAGACCTTCCCGATTTCCCGGTCTCAACCGCACCGGGGCACAAGGGGCGCTTTATTTTCGGTTTCATAGGAAAGGCAAAGGTTGCAATAATGCAGGGGCGAATTCATCTTTATGAGGGATACTCTGCACAGCAGGTGGCTTTGCCGATTAGGATTTTGAGGCTTCTTGGCGCAAAGCAGCTAATTCTAACGAACGCGGCAGGCGGAATTAACAGGGATTTTCAGATTGGTGATCTGATGATTATTGAGGATCATATTTCATGCCTTGTTCCCTCTCCCCTGCGCGGAAGAAATATTGATAGCCTTGGCGTGCGTTTCCCGGATATGAGCGAGGTTTACAGCAAAAGGCTTTGCAGAATCATAACCGAATGCGCGCTTGAAAAAGGAATCAAAACAAAAAAAGGCGTTTATATTCAGCTTCAGGGGCCTGCCTTTGAAACCAAAGCGGAAATCAGGATGTGCTCTGTTTTAGGGACGGATGCAGTGGGCATGAGCACTGCGATTGAAGCACAGGCGGCAAAGCACTGCGGATTTGAGGTTTGCGCAATCAGCTGCATAACAAACCTTGCATGCGGTCTGCTTGACAGGCCCATCACAAGCGAGGAGGTTGGCGAAACCGCAACGAAAACCGCCGTTAAATTCAACACACTGATTAAAGCAACCGTTGAGAGAATTGCAGATGAATACTGAAAACATAAAGTTTGAAAACGGCAGGCTGATAATCCTTGACCAGACCTTGCTGCCTAATGAAATTAAATACATAGAAATGACCTGCATTGAGGATTGCTTTGACGCAATCTGCCGCCTTGCAGTAAGAGGTGCGCCGGCAATCGGGATTTTTGCAGGATATGCCCTTGCTCTTTTTCACGGAGACGATATTGAAAAAACGCTGAACATCTGATTTCCGCAAGGCCGACGGCAGTTAATTTAAGCTGGGCTGTTAAGCGGATTAAAGCCGCTATTGAAAGCGGAAATAGCGGCATTGATGAGGCAATTGCAATTCACAATGAGGATATTGAGCTTTGCCGCAAAATCAGCGAGCACGGGCTTTCCCTGCTTAAAGACGGAGACGGCGTTTTAACTCACTGCAATGCGGGAGAGCTTGCCACATCAAAATACGGCACGGGGCTTGGGCCGCTTATTCTCGGCAAGGAAAAGGGATATAATTTCCGGGCATATGTTGACGAAACGCGCCCATTACTTCAAGGCGCAAGGCTGACAAGCTTTGAGCTTGAAAACCACGGGATTGACACCACACTGATTTGCGATAACATGGCAAGCCTAGTGATGAAAAAGGGGCTTATTAACGCAGTGCTTGTGGGGGCTGACAGAATTGCCGCAAACGGAGACACCGCCAACAAGATCGGCACAAGCGGCGCAGCAATTCTTGCAAAGCATTACGGGGTTGCCTTTTACGTGCTTGCGCCATATTCAACGATTGATTTTGAATGCAAAACCGGCGAAGATATTGTTATTGAGGAAAGAAATGGCGAGGAAATCAAGAATATGTTTTTTGAGCGTCCCTCCGCTCTGCCGCAAACAAAATGCTTTAACCCCGCCTTTGACGTTACAGACAATGAGCTGATAACGGCAATTATTACTGACAGGGGCATTATCTATCCCCCGTTCAGAGAAAATCTTAGGAGGATGATTTTGAATGATTAGATTTTTTAACGGAAGGGTTTTAACCCTTAAAAACGGCTTTGAAATCACAGACGAAGAGGTTTGGGTTGACGGTAATGAAATATGCTTTATCGGCAAAAATGCGCAGATTAAAGCAGACAGAGAGATTGACCTTAAAGGCAATCTTCTGATGCCCTCCTTCAAAAATGCGCACACCCATTCGGCAATGACCTTTGCAAGAAGCCTTGCAGACGATCTGCCGCTTCAGCCGTGGCTTTACGATATGATTTTCCCGATGGAGGCAAAGCTGACCGGCGAGGATATCTATAATCTTTCCCGCCTTGCTTTTCTTGAATATCTGACCAGCGGAATAACCGCCTGCTTTGATATGTATTACTTCCCGGAGGATATGGCAAGGGCAAGCGTCGACGCGGGCTTCAGAACGGTTATGTGCGGCGCTGTTAACAATTTCAAGGAAAGCGTTGATATACTTGAAGACTTTTATAAGCGATACAACAGTTATGACGAGCTTATTTCTTACAAGCTGGGCTTTCACGCGGAATACACAACCTCAAAGGAAATAATGAAAGGCATTGCGGGGCTTGCCGATAAATATGAGGCGCCCGTTTTCACCCATTCATCCGAAACAAAAAGCGAGGTTGAGGGTTGCATTGAAAGATACGGCAAAACGCCGACTGCCCTTTTTGACGAGCTTGGCCTCTTTAACTACGGCGGTGGCGGATACCACAGCGTTTGGGTTTCCGACGAGGATTTAGATGTATACAAAAGGCGAGGTATCTGGGCGATTATAAACGCCGGCTCAAACGCCAAGCTTGCCTCCGGCATTGCGCCCGTTTGCAAGATGATGGATAAGGGAATTAACCTTGCAATCGGTACTGACGGGCCAAGCAGCAACAACGCGCTTGATATGTTTCGCGAAATGTTTTTAATTGCCGCAACGCAGAAGCTTAATGAAAAGGACGCGGCCGCCTGCAACGCTGATGAAATTCTGAAAATGGCAACCATCGGCGGCGCTCATTGCATGGGGCTTAACGATTGCGACTGCATTGAGGTTGGCAAGAAGGCGGATTTAATTGTGATTGACTTGATGCGCCCGAACATGCAGCCGATTAACAACATCACCAAAAATCTTGTTTATTCCGGCTCAAAGGAAAACGTTAAGCTGACGATGATTAACGGCAAAATCCTTTATGAAAACGGCGAATTTTCAAACACGGATATTGAAAAAATCTACGCCGAAGCGCAAGCTGTCATTGAGAGGATTAAATAATGGGTATTAATTCAAAAGATCCGATGGAAAATCTGAAAATTGAATATGAAGGACAAATATATATCCGCGCAAATAATAAATGGGTAAATGAAAACTATAGAGTAGCCCCAAGTGCCATTCAAAGCACACTGAATCAAAAATTTTTCTCAGAAGAAAATCTCAAAAATTTCAGTGCGGGAAGGCTTATGCAAATAGGCGCTATATATAAAAACACCTCGTCTGAGCATTTGGCAATTATTTGTTTCAAAAAAGCACTTGAAAAGGATAACGGCAGATTACTTAAATACATTCTGCCAATGCTTACATCTTGCTTGAGAAAACAGGGTAAGGCAAAAGAAGTGGTTGAAATATTTTCTGAAATTAAACAAAAATATGGAAGTGAAGTTTTTACGCCTCCTCTTTTAACTTCAATAGCTGCAGCATACTGTGATTTGTATGAATATGATAATGCAAAAAAAATGCTGTGACAGGGCATATAAGCTTTCAAATGGTAAACCAGCAGGAGAACTAATGAGCGTCTATGGGCGAATAAGAAAAGAAACTAATTTACTTGAATAAGAAAAGGCTCAGGTTGCCAAGCAACCTGAGCCTTAATTCTTTTATCCTGATATACTTTCAGCCTCTTTTTTACGGCGTGCCTTTAAGGTTTCTTCAACCTTTTTGCGTTCCTCGGGAGTGTAATGAATAAAGAGGAGCGGAACGATGAAGAGCAGACTTGCAATTGCAGGAGTGAGAATTACAAGCGGCCAGATCCAGCTGTCAAACGCGGCGGACTGTGTGCCGAGAAAAACGGTTGCGGAATCATCAATCGCATTATATTTCAAAAGATGAAGCGCAAGAGCGGCAAGCCCTGCGGTTACGCCACTTGAAATTTTTGTGAACGAGGTTTGGATTGAGAAGGTGATGCCCTCCGTGCGTTTGCCTGTTTTATATTCCATATAATCAATGCTGTCACAAAAAACAGAGGTTTGCGCGATTGAGGAAGCGCCGCTCGGAATTGAGCCAATGCCGATAACAATCATTGAAATCCAGAGATTTTTGCCCTCAAATCCGATGAAAAAGGCAATCGTGCGGGAAACAATATTGCAGATTTGCATAAATATCATTGTGTTAACATAGCCATGGCAAAGCTTTTTAAGCTTATCGGCAAACATCATTCCGATGAAGCCGGGCATGCTTGTGAACATATAATAAATCGTTGTTAAGCCGAGCGCGCCGATCATGCTGTTTTCGCCGAGAAAATTGGCAGGGATTTCATATTTGAAGAAATATGTGATAAGATTTGCACCAAAGCCAAGCGCACCGCAGAGATTTGCAAGGGTTACAAGCAGCATCATCTTATTCTTGAAAAGAAGCAAAAAGCTTTCCTTAAGGCTTTCCTGCTGGGTTTCCTGCTGAACTCTGATTCTCTCCTGCGCATGATAGCAGCGCAAGCTCATCATTGAGCCGCCAAGGCCAAATATTATTGCGAAAACAACCGTCATAAGCCGCATACTGCTGCCCGTTGCATTGGCAACCATTTCAAGCCCCATTGGAATCGCAAAACCGAAAACGCCATAAGAAATAGAGCCGAAGGTGCGCGCCCACTGAACGAAAACATCGCGCTCTGATGAATCGGGCGAAACCGCCGCGGTTATGCCCCAGATGGCAACATCCTGGAAGGTGTAAGCCAGATCCCAGCATATATACATAATAACGAAATATGCAACGCGAAGCCACAGAAGCTTATCATCCGTTGAAAAAACGATGAACATAAGCACCGTGAAAACGCCGACGGGAAGCGGAGTATATTTCAAAAACGGGCGCAGCTTTTCGCCGTTTTTAAAGGTGTGCTTATCAACAAAGGAGCCGACAATCGGATCGTTTACGCCATCCCACACCTTCATAACAATCAGCATTACCGAAACAAGAAGCGGAGGAAAAAGCGCAATATCGGTTAAATAATATGTAAAAAAAGAGCCGCCGATAAGCGCATAGAGTATGTTCTGCCCGATCAGGCCGAAATAATAATTGGCCTTTTCTTTTTTAGAAATATATTTCATTTATACCTCAATTAATGTTAAGCGAAAAACGGGACGCCATGAAGGCGTCCCTTCCTTAATATCTTATTTCGCCTTGGATTTGGCTTTACCGCCCTCAAGATATTTATAAATAAGAGCCGCAAGAGCTGCGCCGATGAGCGGAGCAACAATGAAAATCCACAGGCTCTTAATCGGATCTGTGTTTCCGTTGACAGCGGCAGCAACTGCAGGAGCAATGCTGCGAGCCGGGTTAACAGAGGTTCCTGTTAAGCCAATGCCGAGAATATGAACCAATGTTAATGTTAAACCGATAACGAGGCCGCCGAAGGAGCCGTGTTTTGCCTTTTTGGAGGTTACGCCGAGGATTGTTAAAACAAAGATGAAGGTTAAAACGATCTCAACAGCAAGACCGGCAATGACGCTACCGTTAACGCCAGCAAGCCCGTTTGCGCCAAAGCCGCCGGTTTGATCCGTTACCTGACCAGCGCCGAAGATAAGCGCAAGAATGCCAACGCCGGCAAAGCCGCCGACGCACTGAGAAATAACATAACCGATGAAATCGGAAACGCTCATTCCCCCGCTGATTAAAACGCCGAAAGAAACAGCCGGATTGATGTGGCAGCCGGAAATATTGCCGATGGAATAAGCCATGCCAACGATTGTTAAACCAAAGGCAAGCGCTGTTAAAATATAACCGCCGCCATTTGCCGCATCACAGCCGACAAGCATTGCAGTGCCGCAACCGAGGGTTACCAGCACGCAGGTGCCGATTAATTCAGCAAGATACTTTTTCATAATGATAACTCCTTATTTTTATTTCAAGCAATTAGCTTTATATTATTATAACCGTTTTGCTTTCGTTTCGCAATAGATGCAGCGATAAGTTCCTTTTTTATCTGTTAATGCAAATTCATAAGGCACGTTATCCTCAACATTTGTTATGCACCTGGGATTTGAGCATTTCGCAACGCCCTTGATTCTTTGGGGCATTGAAAGCTTTTTCTTTGAGGCAACGGAATTTTCAATAATATTAACCGTTATGCCCGAATCAATAAAGCCAAGCACATCAAAATTAAGATTGATAAGCTCATTAACCTTAATGATATCCTTTTTGCCGAGCTTTTCTGATTTTGCATTTTGGATTATTGCAACCTGGCAGGAAAGCTTATCAAGCCCAAGAGCATAATAAACCTTCATTCCCATGCCGGCAGAAATATGATCAAGCACATAGCCGTTTTCAATTTCATCAATCTTCATCGGTTTCACCTGCCCATTTCAATAATGTTATAATCAGCGCCATTCGGATATATTTGCCGTTAAGCGCCTGCTCAAAATATTTTGCCCTGCTGTCCTCATCAACATCTGGAGTGATTTCATTAACGCGGGGCAGCGGATGCATTATCGTTAAATCAGCCTTTGCATTTTCAAGCTTTGGCATATCCAGCACGAAGGCATCCTTATGCTTGAGATATTCATCCTCTGAGAAAAAGCGCTCACGCTGGATGCGGGTCATATAGAGAATATCAAGGGATGGCATAACCTCCTCCATCTTCTCAACCTCAACATATTCGATTCCCTTTTCATCAAGATAATCTGTTTTAATGTAATCGGGAACGGAGAGCTCTTTGGGAGAGATTAAAACGAATTTCACGCCCTCATAACGGCACATAGCTTTAATCAGGCTGTGAACCGTTCTGCCGAATTTCAGATCGCCGCAAAGGCCGATGGTTAAGTTACCAAGCCTGCCCTTTTCGCGGAAGATTGTGAGAAGATCAGTTAGTGTTTGGGTTGGATGACTGTGGCCGCCGTCGCCCGCATTGATAACAGGCACCTCTGATTTGCGGGAGGCAACGCGCGGCGCGCCCTCAACAGGATGGCGCATTGCGATGATATCCGCATAATATGAAACGATCTTAATCGTGTCTGACACGGATTCCCCCTTAGAAGCAGAGGAAGAATTCGCCTCTGAAAAGCCGAGCACATTGCCGCCAAGCTCCATCATTGCCGCCTCAAAGGAAAGGCGGGTTCTTGTGCTTGGCTCAAAGAAAAGCGTTGCAAGCTTCTTTCCCGAGCAGACTGCGGAATATTTACCCTTATTTTCAATAATATCCATTGCGAGAGAGAGCATTTCATCAATCTCCTGAAGGGATAAATCAGTTGTATCCAATAAATGGCGCATATAAGCACTTCCTTTCTTATGCCTTTGCTCCGTTAACTGCAAGATAATTCTTTATTCTTTCAACGTTTTCGCGGTTCTTTTCATCTTCCTCAAGATATTCAATAATGTCATAAACATCAACGACGGAATAAACCGGAAAGCCGAATTCCTCGCCGACCTCCGCCATAGCGGATTTTTCTGTTTTGCCCTTTTCCTTGCGGTCCACCATAACAAAGACTGCCGCAACCTTAACATCAGTGAGAGAAGAAAGAATTTCCATGCTTTCCCTGATTGCTGTGCCGGCGGTTATAACATCCTCAACAATAACGATTTCCTCGCCGGCAGAAGGCTTATAGCCAACGAAAACGCCGCCCTCGCCGTGATCCTTTTCCTCCTTACGGTTAAAGAAAAACGGCACATCAAGCCCCTGCTGCGCAAGCGCAACGGAAACGGAAACCGCTATCGGAATGCCCTTATATGCCGGGCCGTAAAGAACAGCGCGCTTTTTACCGAGCTTTTCAAAATAGGCCTTGGCATAAAACTCGCCCAGCTTTCGAATCTGAGCGCCGGTTTTAATATCGCCGGCATTGATGAAATACGGGATTTTTCTGCCGCTTTTTGCAGTGAAATCGCCGAATTTCAAAACGCCTGCGCTTTCCAAAAATTCAATAAATTCGCGTTTATAGTTTTCCATAAGCTTCTCCTTTTAAGCGGGGCATAGAGAACGCCGCCCCCCAACATTTTAATCAACAAATTCCGCAACGCAGCGGCGGTAAGCGGCAACGGGATCTGCCGCTTGTGTTATCGGCCTGCCGACAACGATGTAATCAGAGCCGATTTCCTTTGCCTTTGCCGGCGTTGTTACGCGAACCTGATCGCCAACCTCGCCATCAGCAAAGCGCACACCGGGAGTGACGGTTATGAATTCACTGCCGCAAGCGGATTTAACCATGCCCGCCTCCAGCGGTGAGCAGACAACACCGTCAAGCCCTGCGGCTTTTGTGTTTTCAGCATATTTAACGATAGTTTCATTAATTGAAGCATTGATGAGAAGCTCATTTTGCATGCGCTCCTCGCTTGTTGAGGTGAGCTGCGTTACCGCAATCAGAATCGGGCGTGTGCCGTCTGCCTTTGTTAAGCCCTCAAGCGCCGCCTTCATCATATCAATTGTGCCGGCAGCGTGAAGATTTGTCATATCCACATCAAGGGAGGAAAGCACAGCCATTGATTTTTTAACCGTGTTCGGAATATCGTGCAGCTTTAAATCAAGAAAGATTTTATGACCCCTTGCCTTAATTTCCCGCACGATTGAGGGACCCTCTGCATAATAAAGCTCCATCCCTATTTTAACAAAGGGCTTTCTTTCCTCATCCCTGAATTTATCAAGGAAGGCAAAGGTTTCTGACGCACTGCTGAAATCGCAGGCAATAATAACATCCTTACCCATTAATCAACAACTCCTATTATATCGCTTATTCTTTCTATTCCGAGGCGCTCGCACTCTGCGGGCAGAGCCTCTATAATTTCCTTGCAGGCAAACGGATTAACCAGATTTGCCGCGCCTACCTGAACGGCGGTTGCTCCGGCCATCATCATTTCAATAACATCAGCGGCTGAAGAAACACCGCCGCAGCCCATTACGGGAATATTGCATGCCTTTGAAACCTGATAAACCATTCTTACTGCCACAGGGAAAACCGCATCGCCTGAAAAGCCGCCCATTTTGTTTGCAATTACAGGCGTTCTGCGTTTTGTATCAATCCTCATACCGAGAAGCGTGTTAATGAGGCAAATGCCGTCTGCCCCCGCCTCCTCGCACGCCTTTGCGATTACAACGATATCCGTTACATTTGGTGAAAGCTTGATAATAACCGGCTTTGTTGTTACCGCCTTAACCGCACGTGTTACCTCTGCGGCACAGGCAGGATCCGTGCTAAAGCTCATTCCGCCGCCGTGAACATTGGGGCAGGAAACGTTAACCTCTAAGATGCCGACCTGCTCCTCCTTATCAAGCAAAGCGCAGGTGTAAGCATAATCCTCAACCGAAAAGCCGCTGACATTTGCGATAACCTTTTTGTGAAAGAATTTCTTTAATTCGGGAAGCTCATTTTTTATAACGCTTTCAACTCCCGGATTCTGAAGGCCGACTGCGTTTATCATTCCGTTTTTGCATTCAGCAATTCTGGGAGTGGGATTGCCGAAGCGGGCATCCTTTGTGGTGCCCTTGAACGAGAAGGAGCCGAGGATATTGATATCGTAAAAATCCTTGAATTCCTTGCCGAAGCCGAAGGTGCCGCTTGCGGGAACGACGGGATTATCCATCTGCATGCCGCAGAAATTTACCGAAAGATCTACCATACGATTTCCTCCCTTACAAGCACGGGGCCATCCTTGCAGATGCGCTTATAACCATCCTTTGTTTTACATGAGCACCCCATACAGGCGCCAAAGCCGCAGCCCATTCTTTCCTCAAAGCTGAACTGGCCGGAGGTTTTTGCAACGCTTTCAATTGCCCTGAACATCGGCATTGGGCCGCAGGTGTAAAAATAATCATAATCTGAATCCATAGCATCTGTTACGAAACCTTTCGTGCCGAAGCTGCCGTCAACCGTTGTAACCCTGATTTCACATCCGAGAGCCTTGAATTCATCAAAATAAAAGATTTCACTTTTAGTGTTGAAGCCGAGAATTACAATAGGCTTCTGCCCGTTTGCAATAAGGCGCTTTGTGAGATTATAAAGCGGAGGAATTCCGACACCGCCGCCGATAACAAGAGGTTTTTCTGATTTAGAGATATCATAGCCGTTGCCAAGGCCGACAAGGCAATCAAGCCTTTCCCCTGCCTTAAGCGCGCTCATCTGCTCCGTGCCCTCGCCAACAACCTTATAGATGATTGTGATTGTGGTTTCATCATAATCGCAAACAGAAATCGGGCGGCGCAGAAATCTGCCCTCAAGCTGAATGTTAATAAACTGACCCGAAGCGGTGATTGCAGAGGTGTCCCCCTCCAGCACCATTTTAAAAACGTCTGCCGTGAGCGCGCAGTTTGATTTAATTGTGTAAATACCTTGAATTGACATAATTATTACCTTGCGGGGCGCCGAGGTCGTCGCCCCCAACTTTATTCCTCATCAATGGTTGAAACGCCGAGTGTGATTTCCTCAAGCACATCAAGGAGCACCTTAACCGTATCAAGCGAGGTGAACATTGTTACGTTATTTTCAACTGCGGCGCGGCGGATTTCAGAACCATCCGTATGGCTGTCGCCGTGATTAACGTCAATTGTGTTAATAACGTATGAAATATGCCCCTGGCGCAGCGCAACAAGAATTTCATCGCTGCCGTTAAGAGTTAACTTTTTGCGCACACGGGTGCGGATGCCGTGCTCTTTGAGGAATGCAGCCGTGCCAGAGGTTGCCTCAATATTAAAGCCCAAATCATAAAAGCGCCTGATGAGCGGAAGCGCAGCTTCCTTATCCGCATCTGCAATGGTGGCAAGCACCGTGCCGTAGTTTGCAACGTTAAGCCCGCTTGCCTGAATTGCCTTATAAAGCGCGCGGGTTAAGGATTTATCATAGCCGATTGCCTCACCGGTTGATTTCATTTCCGGGGAAAGATAAGTGTCCATCCCTTTAAGCTTTGAGAAGGAAAAGGCAGGCGCTTTAACATACCAGCGCTTTTTCTCCGGCGGGCAAACCTCTGTTATTCCCTGTTCCTTTAATGAATGACCGAGGATAACCTGGGTTGCGATATGCGCCATCGGGATTGAAGTTGCCTTTGAAAGGAAGGGCACCGTTCTTGACGAACGGGGATTAACCTCAATAACATAAACCTCATCATTTTCATCCGCAATAAACTGGATATTATAAAGGCCGATAATATTTATTGCCTTGCCGAGCTTGACCGTGTATTCAATTATCTTCTGCTTAACGCTTTCATTAGCCGTGAAGGTCGGATAAACGGAAATGGAATCGCCGCTGTGAACGCCGGTTCTTTCAACATGCTCCATAATGCCGGGGATGAAAACGTCATTGCCGTCACAAATCGCATCAACCTCAAGCTCGCGGCCCATAATGTATTTATCAACCAAAACCGGCTGCTCCGTGTTAATTTCAACGGCGGTTTGCAGATAATGGCGAAGATTCTTTTCGTTTGAAACAATTTGCATTGCCCTGCCGCCCAGGACAAAGGAAGGGCGCACAAGAACGGGATATCCGATTTTTTCGGCAACGCTGACGCCATCCTCAATATTGGTTACCGCAACACCCTTTGGCTGCGGAATTCCGAGGCTTTCCATAACCTTTTCAAAGGAATCGCGGTTTTCAGCCCTGTCAATCGCAACAACATCCGTGCCGATAATCGGAACGCCAAGCGCATCAAGCGGAGGCGCAAGATTAATTGCCGTCTGCCCGCCGAGTGAAACAACAATGCCCATCGGCTTTTCAAGTTCCAGAACGTTCATAACGTCCTCAACCGTAAGCGGCTCAAAATAGAGCTTATCGGAGGTGGTATAATCCGTTGAAACGGTTTCAGGGTTATTGTTAATGATAATTGCCTCATATCCTGCCTCGCGGATTGACCAGATTGCATGAACGGTTGAATAATCAAATTCAACGCCCTGGCCGATTCTGATGGGACCGGAGCCGAGAACAACAATTTTCTTTTTATCGGAAACGATGCTTTCATTTTCCTCTTCATAGGTTGAATAGAAATAAGGCACATAGGAATCAAATTCCGAAGCGCAGGTATCTATCATCTTATACACGGGGAAAATGCCGTTTGCCTTGCGCAGGCGGAAAATCTCCGCCTCCGTCATATTCCAGCAGATACCGATATATTTATCGGAAATGCCGATCTTCTTTGCATCGCGCAACGCATCTACAGAGCCGATATTCTCCTTAATAGCGCGCTCTGCCTCAACTATATTCTTCAGCTTTTCTATGAAGAACATATCAATCTTTGTTGCGTTATAAATATGAATTAAATCCACATTAAGCCTGATGAGCTGGGCGATTGCATAAATGCGGTCATCCGTGCCGATTTTAATGTAATCAAGAAGCTCCTGAGCGGAATACTCATCAAACTTTTTGTTATAAAGATGGCAAACGCCGGTTTCAAGCGAGCGGATTGCCTTTAAGAGGCTCTCCTCAACAGTTCTGCCGATTGCCATAACCTCGCCCGTTGCTTTCATCTGGGTGTTGAGGCTGTTATTTGCATCTGAAAATTTATCAAACGGGAAACGCGCAATCTTTGAAACAACGTAATCAAGCGTTGGCTCAAAGGATGCGGGGGTGTTTGCAATCGGGATTTCATCAAGATGCATTCCGACTGCGATTTTTGCGGAAACCCTTGCAATCGGATAACCCGAAGCCTTTGAGGCAAGCGCTGAGGAACGCGAAACGCGGGGATTAACCTCAATGAGATAATACTGGAACGAATGAGGGTCAAGCGCGAACTGAACGTTGCAGCCGCCCTCAATTTCAAGCTCACGGATTATGCGCAGAGCGGAATCGCGCAGCATATGATATTCCTTATTAGTGAGAGTCTGCGACGGGCAGACAACAATTGAATCGCCCGTGTGAATACCGACGGGGTCAATATTTTCCATATTACAGATGGTTATGGCGGTGTCATTCGCATCGCGCATAACCTCATATTCAATTTCCTTATAGCCCTTAATGCTTTTTTCA
>DCTO01000007.1 GCA_002329285.1 Ruminococcaceae bacterium UBA1438 | reverse complement strand
TCGAGTCTCGTAATCCGCTCCAACGGGCACTATTTATTAGTGCCCATTATATTAGGCACCATAGCCAAGGGGTAAGGCAGAGGCCTGCAAAGCCTTTATCCCCAGTTCAAATCTGGGTGGTGCCTCCAGAAAAAGTCTGAATCATTCGATTCAGACTTTTTTGTTTATAAAAAAACTCTCGGTTATAATTAACCGAGAGGATTTTTTTAATTATAAACTTTAATGATTTTAGCGGGGCATTTTTCGGCGCAAGTGCCACATTGAATGCATTTTGAATAATCAATCTTTGCGATATTATTATCAAAAATAATTGCATCGCTTGGGCAGTTTTTAACGCAAAGCGAACAGCCAATACAGCCGGATGTGCATGCGTTTTTAACTTCCTTGCCCTTTGCCTCTGATGAGCATTGAACCCTGAATTTGCTGTCTGCTGGAATAAGCTCAATCAAATTGTGAGGACACACTTTAAGGCATTTTCCGCAGGCTATGCACAGATTTTCATCAACAACGGCCTTTTTATCAATTATACGTAATGCTTGTTGGTCGCAGACCTTAACACAAGAGCCGAAGCCGAGGCAACCGAATTTGCATGCATACGGGCTTGAACCAGGCATTTTCGCTGCATATACGCAGTCGTCAATTCCAAAGTAATTATAATCAGTTTCGCGATTATCGCAAAAACCGTCGCACTTTACATAGGCAACCTTGCGTTCAATTTCTCCAACCTCTTGCCCCATAATCTCTGCAATCTTTTCTGCAACAGGCTGACCGCCTACGGGACAACCTGATACAGGCGCTTCGCCCTTTGCTATTGCAGCAGCAAGCGCGTCACATCCTGCAAAGCCGCATCCGCCGCAGTTGGATCCGGGAAGCTCTTCTCTGATTGCAACCTCTTTTTCGTCCACCTCAACCTTAAATACCTTTTCAGCAATAGAAAGAATTATTCCTATTATGAGGGCTATTATTGCAATAACAATAATAGCGGTTATAATCTCAACAGTGTTCATAATCAGCCCTCCTTATTTCGGTAATACGCCAAAACCGTAGAAGGCTATGGACATAAGACAAGCTGTTAAAAGCACAGCCGGAGTTCCTTTGAACGCAGAAGGAAAGTCGTTTTTCTCGGTTTTCTCACGGATGCCGGCCATAATAACAATTGAAATGCAAAAGCCGACTGCTGTGCCAAATCCTGAAACAACGCTTGTCAAAAAATCATAATCCTTCTGAACATTTGTTAGTGCTACACCAAGTACGGCACAGTTTGTTGTAATTAGCGGCAAGTATACTCCAAGCGCTTTGTAAAGCGGAGGAACAAACTTTTTAAGAAACAGCTCAACAAGCTGAACAAGAAATGCGATAACCATAATAAACACTATGGTTTTAAGATAAGTAAGATTATAAGGAACAAGTATTTTGCTGTATATTAGTGAAGCAACCATTGAAGAAAGGGTAATAACAAATATTACCGCTCCGCCCATACCTCCGGCTGTTTTAACGCTTTTGGAAACGCCGAGAAACGGACAAATACCGAGGAATTGCGAGAGAACAACGTTATTAATTAACGCAGTTGAAATCAAAACTAAAAATAAAGTGTTAGCCATTATTCGTTGCCTCCTTTTCCTCAACTTCATTCATAGGGCAGGATGAGCAATCTCCGCCGCATACGCCGTTGCCTTTAACATGGCGGTTTGCGCCCTTGAGCTTCAGCTTATTCTGAATTGCGCAAAGCATTGCAAGAATAAAAAATGCGCCGGGAGCCATAACAAAGATTGAGATAGGCTCATATGCATCAGGCATAATCTTTAAACCAAAAATCGTGCCGTTTCCAAGAAGCTCTCTGATTATTCCAATTGTTGTTAATCCGATTGTAAAGCCTAATCCAATACCAACACCATCAAAGATTGAAAGCAGGGGGTTATGCTTATTTGCATATGATTCCGCTCTGCCGAGAATTATGCAGTTAACAACAATAAGGGGAATGAAAATTCCGAGGCTGTCATAAAGCGATTTAACATAAGCATGCATAACCATTTCAATAACCGTTACGAATGAAGCGATTATTGTAATATAAACCGGAACACGAACAGCGTCAGGAATAATTTTCCTTAAAACAGATATCATAAAGTTTGAAAGAATCAAAACAACCATAGTTGCCGCACCCATTCCAAGGCCGTTTTTTGCGCTTGTGGTTACCGCAAGAGTGGGACACATGCCGAGCATAAGCACAAAAGTCGGATTCTCTTTAACAATTCCGTTATAGAGTCTTTCTGTAATACCTTTCATATATCTCACTCTCCCTTCAATGCGTTGTTATAAAATGTGATTGCCTCATTAACGGCTTCGGTAACAGCATTTGTTGTTATTGTTGCGCCACTGATAGCGTCAATTTCATTATTATTACGATTTGCGCCAGTTTTTGAATAGGTGATTTCTTGTGCTGATAAACCGCTGAATTGCGAAGAAAATTCGTTTTCTGTGGCTTTTGCACCAAGACCGGGTGTTTCACTTGCTGAAATAACCGAAAAAGCTGTAATTGTTCCGTCGTCAGTAATACCGATTGCTATCTGAACATCTCCGCCATAGCCGTTTGGCGATGTTGCGTCAATAACATAGCCGATTATATTTCCGCCGGCATCCTTTGCTTCAAGAGCAGCATTTGTTGAAATATCAGAATTTTCAGTGGTATATGTTTCAAGAAGGGAATTAATATCCTCGCTTTCAACTATATCAGCTGCATCAGAAAAAACATTCTTATAAATCGCCGTTTTAGCGTTTGCTTCTGCTATCATTATCGGATCAGCAGTAATCTGGTTAAGTACAGCAAGAATTGAAACGGAGATTAATGCAACAACAAACAGAACAATTATGTTCTTAAATGCGTTTGATTTATCTTTAGCCATTTTTCCTGCCCCCTCTGAATTTCATTATTTCCGAACATCCAAAAGGATGCGGAACGGTTATCTTTTCAATAAGCGGAACAAGAAGATTGCCGATTATAATTGAATAAGAAACGCCCTCTGCCGTTGAGCCGAGAGTTCTGAACAGGGCAGTAAGCAGTCCGATAACAAGAGCAAATAAAATCTGACCGCTTGAAGTAATCGGGCTTGTAACATAATCGGTTGCCATAAAGAATGCGCCGACAAGTAATCCGCCGGAAAGCAATTGCATTAACAGATAATTTAAATCAAAACCTTCGCCCTGAATAAGACGAATAATAGCAATAATTGCAATTGTTGAAATAATGTATGTAAACGGAATTCTTGGCGAAACAACCTTTTTTATCATAAGATAGGCTGCTCCAATCAAAATTGCCAAAGCGCTAACCTCGCCGATACAACCTCCGTGATTACCAATAAACAAAGTAAATAAATCAACTGTTTCACCATTTCTGATAGAAGCAAGAGGCGTTGCTCCTGAAATGGCGCCAATCTCAAAATCAGTCATCCTCTGGGTGAAAGAAATCATAAGGAAGCAGCGTCCGGCGAGAGCAGGATTCATAAAGTTTTGCCCCAAACCGCCAAAAAGCATTTTAACAACCAAAATTGCAAATGCCGCTCCGATTAAAACCATCCACCACGTTGCAGTAGGGGGAAGGTTAACCGCAAGAATTAAGCCGGTTACAAGAGCGCTGCCATCAAAAACGGTTATCGGCCTTTTTGTCAGATATTCATATCCGGCCTCAAATGCAACGCAGCTGACCGCACTAACAATAATCAGTAACAATGAATTCAGACCAAAGTTGAAAATGCCGAAAGCCAAAGTCGGAATTAGGGCGATTGCAACGTCAATCATAATCTTTTGCGTTGAGCTTTTATCTCTCACATGAGGAGATATTGAAACATTATACATATTAAAATTTACCTCCTCTCATCAGCCTTGCTTTGCTTTTTCTTCACGAACTTTTACTCTTCTGAGTTTGAACATCTGAGTAAGCGGAATTTTTGCCGGGCAAACATAAGCGCATGAGCCGCATTCAATGCATTCCATTCCGCCAAGCTTTTCAAATTCGGCAACGTTTTGCTTTTTCATTGCCTGTCCTATCAGCTGGGGAACAAGTGACTGCGGGCACGCCTTAACGCATCTTCCGCAGTGAATGCAATTTGTTTCAATTGCATCTGCAACATCATCCTTTTCAAAAACAAGAATTGATGATGTTGTTTTAACAGTAGGAACATCAATATTACCCATTGCAATTCCCATCATAGGTCCGCCGGAAATAAACTTAACAGCGGTTTCTTTTGCGCCGCCTGCGCTTTCAAGAATATATCTGTGATTAACACCAAGGGGAACGTCATAATTTGCGCCTTTATTTACAGCTTCGCCTGTGACGGTTACAATATTATGTATGAGCGGTATATTTTTATACACAGCCTCATATATTGCAAATACAGTTCCGACATTATCAACGATGCATCCCTTATCAGCAGGAAGCATTTTTGAATGAATCTTACGGCCTGTTACGGCATAGATAAGCTGTCTTTCTCCGCCTTGTGGGTATTTGGTTTTAAGAACGCAAACGTCAATTCTGTCATCAATCCGAGCAATTCTCGTCATAATGTCAATTGCCTCCGGCTTATTATCCTCAATGCCTATAATAGCTTTTGCATTGGGGAAGATTTTAAGAATTGCTTGTGTCCCCATAAGAATTTCTTCCGGCTTTTCAATCAGAAGCCTGTAATCCGAAGTTAGATATGGTTCGCATTCTGCGCCGTTAATTATAACCGTGTCAATATCATTTTTATTTTTTGGAGAAAGCTTAACGTAGGTAGGAAAGCCTGCTCCTCCAAGACCAACAACACCGGCATTTTTAACTGCTTCAACAATTTCAGCATCGGATAAATCCTCAAGCTTCCTTTCTTTACCGAAGCCTTCAACTTTTTCATTAAGGTGATCATTCTTAATTACAATGCTGTCGACCTTGCTTCCGTTTGCTGTGAGCCGTTTTTCAATTGCTGTAACCTCACCTGAAACTGAGCTGAAAATCGGTGCTCCGATAAAGCCGCCTGCTTCTGCAATCATCTGTCCCATAAGGACATGATCTCCTTTTTTTACAATTGCCTTTGAAGGTGCGCCGAGATTTTGACTTAACGGATAAACCATAATATCCTCAGCGTCAAGAATAACAATCGGGCAATCCTTTGTTATTTCTTTTCCGCCAAAGGGATGAACGCCTCTTTTGAATGTTTTAAGCCCCATCTTAAACGTATTCCTTTCATAGAATAATGCTATTATATTTTAACATATTGGATTGTAATAATCAATTAACATATTATTACAGAATTAAATTTATAATATATAACAAGAATCAGAAGTAATTTTTTTACAAATTGTTCATATTTTTACTTATTAAATTTAATTTTTTTGTTGAAATTTGATTTTAATAATGTTATACTTAATACAGATTTTATAAGGAGGGTACTGCCTTGAGTAAAGAATCAAAGCTTGCAAAAAAGGAAGCTAAGGCTGAAAAGAAAGCCGCAAAGGCTGAAAAATCAGCCCAGAAGGCTGCCGCTAAAGCTGAAAAAAAGCATGCAAAGGATTACGATAAGTTTGTAAAGGAAACTACCAAAAAGAACGAAAAGGGAGCAAAGAAAGCCGCTTCTAAAGGTGCTGAATTTACAGCTGCTACCATTCCTGCAATAGATGAATATAAGTCAAAGTCAGAGCTTAAAGCAATTAAGGCAAATGATAAAGCTTATGACTCATATGTTAAAAAAATAAATAAAAAGAATGCAAAGCTTGAGAAGAAGGCTGCAAAGAAAGGCGTTCCTTTTGTTCCGCTTGCTGTTCCTGAAAAAGATGAGGTTGTTCTCACCGAGAATAAGAAGAAAAAGATTTTTAAGATGATCATATTGATTCTTCTTATTTGGTTTATGATTTACTTTATCATTATGTGGTTTAAGTATGTTCCAACCTTCATTCCTGTTAATGAGGAAACAACCGTTAGTGATGAAGCAAAGGTTTATGATTATGAGGGATATTCCAATCCTCACGAAATCACAACAACGCCGGATTACAGCATTTCAGACGCAAAGGTTTATCTGCAACAGGTTATTCATGATAACTATAAAACAATCGGCTATTCTTCTGATGTCAGCAGTTCTGCAATAACTTATAATAATCAGATGGTTGTTGTTAATAATGCTGATTGTTATGTTTTCTCTTGTTCAGGAAAAACATTTGCAGTTTCGGTTAAGCTTTCTGCTTGCTATGTAAACAATAACGGAAAGTATGAACCTTTAACCTTTAATGACACTGATATTATTTTTGATTAATATTTTAAGGCTCGGAATTCCGAGCCTTATTTTTTATAAAAAAATGAGTAAAGACATTTTGCCTTTACTCATAAGATTTAGTTTTTAAGGCTATGAAGCGGCGCGGGAATTTTTCCGCCCCTGTTGATGAATTTAGCAGGGGAGTTAGTGTTAACCTTCATAACAGGCCCGGAACCAAGCAATCCGCCGAATTCAAGTTCATCGCCGATATCCTTTCCAATTGCCGGAATAACTCTGACAGCTGTTGTTTTTCCGTTAATCATTCCTATTGCAGCCTCATCGGCAATTATTCCGCTGATTGTTTCCGGTGTGGTGTTGCCGGGAATAACTATCATATCAAGGCCAACCGAGCAAACGGCTGTCATTGCCTCAAGCTTTTCAATTGTGAGAGCTCCGCATCTTGCGGCATCAATCATGCCGGCATCCTCAGAAACGGGAATAAATGCTCCTGAAAGGCCGCCAACGCTTGAAGACGCCATCACACCACCTTTTTTAACAGCATCATTAAGCATTGCAAGGCAAGCTGTTGTGCCTGGCGCTCCGCATTTTTCAAGCCCGATTTCTTCAAGAATATGGGCAACGGAATCGCCCACGGCAGGTGTCGGCGCAAGTGATAAATCAACTATTCCGAAAGGAACGCCAAGCCTTTTTGATGCTTCAACTCCAACAAGCTGACCCATTCTGGTAACTTTAAACGCAGTCTTTTTAATAAGCTCTGCAATTTCGTTTATATTGAAATCCGGATATTTCGAAACAGCTGAGCGAACAACTCCCGGGCCGGATACGCCAACGTTGATAACGCAATCAGGTTCAGATACGCCGTGAAAAGCGCCGGCCATAAACGGGTTATCTTCAGGTGCATTGCAGAAAACAACAAGCTTACCTGCAGCAATACAGTCATTATCCTTAGATAATTCAGCAGCCTCCTTAACTTTTTGGCCCATAATCTTAACTGCATCCATATTAATTCCGGCTTTTGTTGAGCCGATGTTAACAGATGAGCAAAGATGCTGAGTTTGAGCAAGTGCCTGCGGAATTGAATTAATCAGCTCAAGATCTCCCGCGGAAAAGCCTTTCTGAACAAGCGCCGAATATCCGCCTATAAAATTAACCCCGATAGTATGCGCGGCCTTTTCAAGGGCAAGCGCATATTTAACCGGATCACCGCCGCTTATTCCGGCAAGCATTGCAATCGGGGTAACCGAAACTCGTTTATTTATAATCGGAATACCGTATTGCTTTTCAATTTCTTCGCCGGTTGCAACAAGCTTTTCAGCTTTTCTGCATATTTTATCATAAACATTTTTACAGGCTATATCAATGTTCTTATCAGCACAATCAAGAAGGGAAATGCCCATAGTTATAGTTCTTATATCTAGGCATTCATCCTGAATCATCCTGATTGTTTCAAGAATATCAAAGGTGTTAATCATTATTTGTGCTCCTATATTCTGTGCATGGAATTAAAGATATCTTCATTCATAACGTGAATCTGAAGTCCGTTATTCTCACCAAGCGCCGCAAGCTTGTCTGAAAACTCTGCAAATGGAAGTTTGCATTCAGAAACATCAGCCATCATTATCATGCAGAACATATCCTGAAGAATTGATTGTGTTACCTCAATAATATTAACGTCGTTTTCTGCGCATATGGTTGAAACCTTTGCAAGAATACCAACCATATCCTTTCCGACAACGGTTATAACTGCTCTCATCTTTTTGCCTCCGTTTTCATTAATAAAAGATTTTAGTAAATTAACCAAAAAAGATTATAACAAAGTGTTAATTTTTTTCAATAAAAATAATAATTTAATTTAAAAATGCGCTGAAATATGTTATTATAATTAAAATTGATGGTGATTTATATGATTTTTAAAGAAATATATGATTTACACACGCATTCCGCACATTCTTTTGACGGCAATCATAGCTGTGCTGAGCTTTGTGAATCTGCAATAAAAAAAGGCATTAATGGAATAGCAATCACAGATCATTGTGATATTGACGGCGAAGATACTGATTTTGATTTGCTTTTTAAAATGCAAACTGCCGATATTGCTGCCTGCAAAAACGGGTTTGACGGTAAGCTTGAGGTTTTTTCAGGTATTGAACTGGGGCAGGGGATATTTAGAAAAGCAAAATCAGAAGCTCTTTTAAATAAGTTTTCTTTTGATTTTGTGCTTGGATCAATTCATAATCTTGAAAATATGCAGGATTTCTATTTTCGTGATTATAATAATTTTGATGTTTATGAGCTTCTGGATGAATATTTTGATGCAATAATAAAGCTTTGTGAATGGAACCAGTTTGATTCTCTTGCTCATTTAACCTATCCCTTAAGGTATATCAATGGAAAATATAAAATTGATATTGATTTAAGCAAATTTTCTGCTAAAATAGATAACATATTAAAGCTTTTAATAAGCAGTGAAAAGGCGCTTGAGATTAATACTTCTGAGCTTAACAGAGAGCTTTCTGAATTTATGGCGCCGGCTTCTGTTATTTCAAGATATAAAGAGCTTGGCGGTAAGTATATTACACTTGGCTCTGACAGCCATTTTTATGATAAAATCGGAAACGGCGTTACGGAAGGTCTTGAAATGGCTCAAAGCTGCGGATTTGATTATCAAACCGTTTTTGTTCAGAGAAAACCAAAACTTATTAGAATAAGATAAGGAGATATTTATGGAAAGATTATTAAGCCTTCTTGAAAGCAATGCACGCCTCTCAAATAAAGAGCTTGCCGGTATTCTCGGCAAAACCGAGGCCGAGATTGAAGAAACGATTAAGATATATGAAGAAACCGGCGTTATCAGAGGATATAAGGCCATTATAGATACTGAGAAAGCTAACGTTCAGACAGTTACTGCGCTTATTGAACTTAAAATTCAACCTCAGTATAGCCAGGGATTTGATTCTGTTGCACACAGAATTTCTCAACTTGAAGAGGTTGAGTCCGTATTCCTTATGAGCGGCTCAATAGACCTTGTTGTTATGGTTACTGATAAATCCTTCCATGAGGTTGCAATGTTTGTTGCCAAAAGGCTATCGCCGCTTGAGGGTGTTGTTTCAACCGCAACACACTTTATCCTCAGAAAGTATAAGGAAAAGAATGTTTTCCTTGCAGATACTAATATTGATGATAGGGGGACTATATCCCTTTGATTAACTATGATGATTTTTTGAATGAAAGCATTGTCAAGGTTAAGCCCAGCGGCATACGAAAATTCTTTTCAATTGCTGAGGAAATGGACAATGTTATTTCATTGGGAGTCGGTGAGCCGGATTTTTTAACGCCCTGGCATATACGCTCCGTTGCTATTGATTATCTCGATAAGGGCTTAACAAGATATACCTCTAATTCGGGTATGCTTCCATTAAGAGAAGAAATATGCAGGTTTTATTCCCGCAAATATAATATTGATTATGATGCAAAATCTGAGGTTTTAGTCACAGTCGGCGGTTCAGAAGGTATTGACATGGCGATTAGAACATTAATTTCAAACGGAGATGATGTTCTTGTTGTTGAGCCTTCATTTGTTTGCTATAAGCCGATTGTGGAAACATCAGGCGGCAATGCAATTCCTTTAACAACTTATGCAAAGGATAAGTTTAAGCTTACGGCGGAAGAGCTTGAAAATGCAATTACGCCAAACACCAAAATGCTTGTTTTTCCTTATCCTAATAATCCAACCGGCGGAATTATGAGAAGGTCTGAGCTTCAAGCTGTTGCTGACATATGCATTAAGCACAATATAATTGTTCTTTCTGATGAAATATACAGCGAGCTTACTTATGGAGATGAGGAACATTGCTCAATCGCTTCACTTGATGGAATGAAGGAAAGAACGATTGTTATTAACGGGTTTTCAAAAACTTATTCCATGACAGGGTGGAGGCTTGGTTATGCTCTTGGCCCTGCTCCTATTATTAAGCAGATGACAAAGCTTCATCAGTTTGCAATTATGAGCGCACCGACAAACGCACAATATGCGGCAATTGATGCTCTAAAAAACGGCGATGAAGATATTGAGAAAATGCGTTCTGATTATGATTTGCGCAGGAGATATGCCGTTAACCGTTTTAATGAGATCGGCTTAACCTGCTTTGAGCCTGAGGGTGCATTTTATATGTTCCCATGTATCAAATCAACAGGTCTCACGAGTGAGGAATTTTGCGAAAAGCTGATTCTTTCAAAGCATGTTGCAGTTGTTCCCGGCTCTGCTTTCGGTGATTGCGGCGAGGGATTTATCAGAGTTTCTTATTGCTATTCAATTGATAATATTAAAATTGCAATTGACAGGATTGAGGAATTCATAAAAGAAATTAAAGAATAAGGATTACATAAATGGAAATTAAGATTAAGGCATATGCGAAAATCAATTTAATGCTTGATATTATTAACAGGCGCACGGATGGCTACCATGATCTTTTCATGATTATGCAAAGCGTTAATGTTTATGACACGGTGACTGTTAAAGAGAATAAAAGCAAAAAAATCAGCATAACCTGTAATCTTGATGATATTCCGTTGAACGAAAAAAACATTGCATGGAAAGCAGCTGAGGCGTTTTTTAAGGCAACAAAAAGGCGAAATCGCGGTATTGAAATTGATATAGTTAAAAGAATACCTCATGCCGCCGGCCTCGCAGGTGGAAGTGCTGACGGAGCAGCGGTCATCCTTGCATTAAATGAGATTTATAAAACAGAGCTTTCTGCTGATGAGCTTTGCAAAATAGGCGTTACAGTTGGTGCTGACGTTCCTTTTTGCCTTACCGGAGGCACAAAGCTTGCACAAGGTGTTGGTGAGGTTATATCAAAGATTAAAACGCTTCCAAAATGCTATATTCTTCTTGCCAAACCTGATTATTCAGTAAACACCGGTGCTGCTTTCAATGAGTTTGACACATCGGGTAAAATTCACACTCCTGATAAATTTGGAATGCTTTGCGCTGTTCAGGCTCGTGATTTGCAGGAAATCTGCTATAAAATGGAAAACGTTTTTGAGCAGTTTATTGAGGTACCGGAACGTGTTCATATTAAAGAAATCATGAAAAGAAACGGTGCGCTAGGCGTATGTATGAGCGGAAGCGGGCCAACTGTTTTCGGAATCTATAATGATAAAGAGAATGCTAAAAAGGCGGCTTCTGAATTAACTGCATATTTAAAGGAGATTTCTGTTTGCACTCCTGTTAACAAAGGCTGCAAAATTGTTAAGATAACTGAATAAAACAGATAAAACCTGCCAACAATCAACTTGAAGGCAGGTTTTATTTATGAAAAAATTTATTAGCATTTTCATCCCGGTTTTTCTTATTTTAGCTTTTGTATTCTCATATATACAGCCATTTGTTAAAACAAGCGAAAGCATTTCCGATGAGGTATTCAGGCTTCATATTATTGCTAATTCGGATAGCGAAGATGATCAAAAGCTTAAACTTCTTGTTCGTGACAGAGTTTTGGAAGAAGGGCGGGGGATTTTTGAAAACTGCGATTCACTTGAAGATATTATTCTGAAATGCAGAGACAATCTTGATATACTTACAAAAGCAGCAGAAGAATGCGTTTCTGAAAACGGATACGATTATGATGTTAATGCCTATATTGATAAAGAGTATTTTAATACAAGAGAATATGAAAGTATAACTCTTCCAAGCGGAATTTATAATGCACTTAAAATTGAAATAGGTGAGGCAAAAGGGCACAACTGGTGGTGTGTTATGTTTCCGGCTATTTGCCTTTATTCTGTTTCCGAAACTGAGCTAAATGAGATTTTAACAGAGGAAGAGGTAGAATTGATTAATAGCAATAATAAATACGAAATAAGATTTAAAGTTGTAGAGATTTATGAAAAAATTAAAGATAAAATCAGCTAAATAAAAAAGAGCAGTTTTTAACTGCTCTTTTTTGGTGCCGGCGGCGGGGGTCGAACCCGCACCCTGTTGCCAGGACTGGATTTTGAGTCCAGCACGTCTGCCAATTCCATCACACCGGCTTATTTTATTGCGCAGATAGTATTATAACATAAATCATAAAAAAAATCAATACATTTTTTTGTCGGATATATTTAATAAAACGGTTGAAATGTTTTCCTATTTATGGTATTATGTTGATGTTTATGTTAAAGCGAGGTGCTGATATGAAAAATTACGGAGAACCGGCGATTCTTGTGCCGCAGATGAGGGAGATTATATCAAAGGGAGAAAGCTTCTGGCTTGTGGTGACGGGCAGCAGCATGACACCCACGCTGAAGCATCTGCGTGACCGCGTATGCGTTTCGCCTTTTGACGGAACTCCGAAAAAAGGCGATATACTGCTTACCGAAACGCGCGGGAACCACTGCCTGCTGCACAGGGTCGTAAAATATGAGGACGGAATGGTTTATTATAACGGAGATGCGCTGACAACGCGCGAAGGGCCGCTGCCGGCTGCCGATGTCATCGGAATCGTGACGCAAATAGAACGCAACGGGAAGATCATACCTGTATCCGATTTAAGATACCGGATATGGAGTTCGGTCTGGCAAAGATCTGTTCGTTTCCGGCGGCTGATTTTCAGGATATGCGGCAAAATAAAAAGAGTATTTGCAGTTTATCGACATATTGATATTGACAATTGAAATAATTTGGTATATAATGGTAAAAACGCTAAAAGGAGTTTGCGGAGTATGAAAGTAAAAAACGGATTCATATTAAAAAATATCGCCGACGAATGGGTAGTTATGCCGACATGTATTTATATTAAAAAATTCGAGGGTGCCATAATCCTGAATGATATCGCCGCGTTTATATGGAAACAGCTTGAAAAACATAAAACGCGCGAAGAACTGATCGAGGCTGTTCTCGGCGAATATGACATAGACGAAGAAACGGCAGCCGCAGATATCGATGAAATTATCGATAATCTGAGAGGAATGAATATTTTAATCGAAAATTAAATCAATATCTGCATATAAGCTTACGCTTACTACTTATCTCCCGTATCCTGCGATACGGGAGATTTATTTTATACAAAAAAAAAGAATGCATTTTGACGATAAATGACGAATGTTTGTATCCTTTTAACAGACTTTTTGAAATTAAAAAAATTTTATTGACAACGGGAAATAATTACTATATACTGTGTTTAAAGGTATTTTTTGGTAACACATCATACATTATCAGGTATTATGTTTTATGAGTAATTTTTATTTTGCCGAAACCTGTCTTGCGATTTCCGACGACAGCGAATTTATTAATGATGTTCTGCCGTCAAATTTCAGAAACGAAACTGCATATTCAACAAAAATCATACTGAACACGCTCGAAAAATGCCCCGATTTCTCAGACGCCGAACATATTATATCCGATTCGGGTATTTGTGTTTCCGATATCGGAGGAGAAAAATGGCTGTTTTCAAGTACAGGTAAAAATAACAGATGCTATATCGAAGCGTCGCGCGACTGTTCCGAATTACGGTATTACATAGATGCTGAGGAAAGTGCAAACAGCAGAATACAAAAAGAGAATTTCAAACATCTGCTGCGGACGGCATCGGAATGCCGGCTGGCATACAGCGACGGGATTTCGCTGCACGCATCCTGTGTGGTGTATGACGGACAGGCTGTGCTGTTCACCGCTCCATCGGGAACAGGCAAAAGCACACAGGCACGCATATGGAACGAGCATCTCGATGCGCGAATCATAAACGGAGACAGGCCGTTTTTGCATATATTTTCCGACGAAATACGCGCGTACGGCGTTCCCTGGGACGGCAAAGAGCAGATATTCCTGCAGGAAAACTATCCTGTTAAAGCGATTGTTGAGCTGCGTCAGGCAAAAGAGAACAGCATATACAGGCTTGACAGCGTCCGTGCATTTAATCTGATGATGAATCAGTGCTTTGTCCCTATGTGGGACGACACGGCAAAATTTTCGGTATTGTATTCGGCGCGGCTGACAGCCAAAAGGATTCCGTTCTACCGGCTGTACTGTCTGCCGCATGAAAGCGCCGCGGATCTGCTTTATAACGTTCTGTTTGAAAACAATTACGCTTTGGTAAAGGAGGAGCTGCCCGAAACAAAGATAAGAGAGGCTCTGATCAAAAAAGTCCGTTTGTCAGGCATATGATCACACCGGTCTCCCGATAAAAAAAGAGGTAATATTATAAATTCTTTTGACT
>DCTO01000011.1 GCA_002329285.1 Ruminococcaceae bacterium UBA1438 | reverse complement strand
TTATGCCTTCGGTGTGAATTGACGCTTGACCTGATAACTGTAGCGGAGGGCTTTCGCGCCCTCCCGTTTTTCTTTTTTTATTTGCATTTTTTAATTGAATAATCGTACATATAGTGTTATAATATATAAGATTATAATAAATATTGTGGATGTGAAAGAGTTGAAAGAGAATTCAAAGGATTTCAGGCAGAATGAAAATCTGGTTATCGGCAGAAATGCCGTGCTGGAGCTGCTAAAAAGCGGCACGCAGATTGAAAACGTGCTGGTTGCTAAGGGCGAGCATGAGGGCTCAATAGTTAAAATCATCTCTCTTGCAAAGGAGCAGGGGATTGTTATAAAAAATGTGGACCGCAAAAAGCTGGATTTTATGTGCGGCGGCGCAAACCATCAGGGCGTCGCGGCAAATGTGCCGTTTCGTGAATACAGCAGCTTGGAGGATATTCTTGCTCTTGCGGCTGAAAAAGGCGAGGCTCCATTCATCATCATCTGCGATGAGCTGGAGGATGGGCATAACCTCGGCGCGATTATCAGAACGGCAGAGGCGTGCGGCGCGCACGGTGTTATTATTCCGAAAAGGCGCAACGTGGGGCTGAATTTCGCAGTTGCAAAGGCTGCCTGCGGAGCGCTTGAATATGTTAAGGTTGCGCGTGTCGGCAATCTTACAAGCACGATTGAGGAGCTGAAAAAACAAAACATCTGGGTTTATGCCGCTGATATGGATGGCCAGCCCTGGTGCAAAACAGATTTTTCGGGCGGCGTGGCTCTTGTTGTCGGCAACGAGGGCAGCGGGGTCGGCAGGCTTGTTAAGGAGCATTGTGATATAACCGTCAGCCTCCCGATGAGAGGGCAGATAAACAGCCTTAATGCCTCCGTTGCGGCAGGCATAATTATGTATGAGATAGCAAAGCAAAGGCTTGGCCTTTGATTATTGATAAAGAGTGAGAATTATGAGTGAGAGAAATTTATCCGTTGAGGAAATATTAAAAGAGGCAGAGGCGGTGCTTGAAAGCATTGGCAGGCAGTCAGAGGTTGCCAAGGAGGAAATCAAAAGCGTTGAGGAGCCTCTTGAGGACGAGGTTAAAACCTTCACTCCGAAAATGGAGCAGGAGGAGGTTAAAACCTTCACTCCAAAGGCTGAGGCTGTTCCAAAGGAAAGCGAAGAAGCCGAGAAAAGCCCCGTCAGCGAAAAAACTATGGTGGCCCCAAGCGTGTCAGATAAAACTATAAACGTTAAGGTTTCTGATAAAACCGCAGTTGTGCCGTCAGATCTGAAAAAGCAGAAAAGCTTTTTTAAGCATAATTCAAATGACGTTGAATATAAATCAACCCCGCCGCAGATAATTGAAAAGGCGGCAACCATCAGAAGCAAGTCAAGGTTTGATAAAACCTCTGATTTGGAGGAAATACCAACCATTCTTGCGGTTGATGAGCTTGATAAAACCCGCGTTATGCTCACCGGCGAAAACCGCTATGAGCCTCCCAAGGAGGAAAAGGCGCTCCCGGATGAATACGGCAGTGTTGATCAGATCAAAATGATTGGCTTTGATGATGAGTTTGAGGATATCCCCGTAATTGATGAGGAGCTTGCTGAAAAGCTGCTTGAGGAGCGCAGAGCGGAAAAGGTTAAAAAATTCCGCCTCTTTGCCGATGAGGAGCTTGAGCCCGATGAGAAAAGCGAGCTGAATAAAATTAATGAGGGTGATTACACCGATAAGGCAGAGCGCACCCAAACGCTTGAAAACCTTTTCAGGCGCAAAGCCTCTGTGCAGATCAGGGCCTCGGTAACGGCGTTTATCGGAATATTCCTGCTTCTGATCACCCTGTTTAAGGACACGAAGTATTTTCCGTCATTTTTAAGCGTCGGCAGCGTTTCGCTAATCACGGCGGCAGTGCTTTATATTGCGATAATCATCACAAATATTAACATTATTACAAATGGCCTTAATTTCAAAAAAGGCATTAATGCGGATTTTCCGGTTGCAGTGGCGTCGCTTTTCATATTGGCACACACAATTGCGATCATTGCCCTGCCGGATCTGCTGCTTGAGGGTGCGGCGCTTTATCCCTCGGCGGCAACGCTGGGGCTGTTTCTGGCGCAACTTGGCAAAAGAAGCGTTCTTGTCAGAATAATCAAAAACTTTGAATTTCTCACCGATGGTGCGGATAAATCCGTGGTTGAGGATATAGTTAATGATATTGATGCCGCAATCATTTCAAAAAATCTGCTTGAGGGAGAGCCTTATCTGAAATACAGTGTGCACACCGATTTTCCCACAAGCTTTTTGGAAATCTCATTTGCGCAGGAGCCTGCGGATAAAATCGCAAAGGTGCTGAGCCCTTTAATGCTTGGTCTTAATGCGGTTTTGTTTATTGCCGTCGGTCTGATAAATAAAAGCTGGAATTTTGCATTCAATGCATCAGCAGCGGGCGTTTTGCTTTCCTGCCCCGTGGTTTCCCTTCTTTCAACAAATAACACGCTTATCGCAATTTCAAATGCCCTGCTTGAAAAGGGGGCAATGGTTTGCGGTTATGAGGGCGCCGAATATGTTCATAATTCTAATGCGCTTGTTATGGAGGCCTCTGATTTGTTCGGCCCCCGTTCCTGCGATCTTCACGGAATCAAAACCTTTAACGGCACAAAAATTGATGATGCGATTTTGCAGACGGCGGCAGTTATAATCAAAACCAAAAGCCCGCTTGCATATGTTTTTGATGACGTTATCGTGGGCAAAAATTCAATCCTTCCCGAGGTGGACAGCGTTATTTATGAGGATAAAATGGGCACCTCCGCTTGGATTTATCAGAAAAAGGTTTTGGTAGGCAGCCGAGATTTGCTGGTTCGCCACGGCGTTGCAGTGCCGAAAATCGAATATGAGGAGAAATACACAAGAAATGGCAAGCGCCGCGCGCTTTATCTTGCAATTGCGGGCAAAATTTCTGCAATGTTCATCGTCAGCTATTCTGCTGACGCTCAGCTGAAAAAAACGCTCAAAAGGCTTGAAAAAAGCGGCATAACGGTTATCCTCAAAAGCTGCGATCCCTTTATTAATGAGGAAAGCCTTGTTGATATCTTCGGTCTGCCTGAGGGCTTTGTGCGCGTTATGGCAGCGTCAAATGCAAGAATCTTTGAAAAATACAGCGGTATGGCTGTTGAAAAAAGCCCTGCATATGCCGTTCATAATTCAAGCGCAATCGGCTTTATCTCAACCGTTCTCGGCGCAGATAAGCTTGTTAACACCCAAAAAATTATTTCCGTGCTTGCCGCCTTCGGCTGTGCAATTGGTTTTGCAATTGCGGCGCTGCTTGCCTTTATTAACGGCATTTCCCATCTCGGCGCAATGAACATAATTATCTTCCAGGCAATTTGGAGCGCGTTTATGCTTCTGATTTCCGGAATAAGAAGAAACGGAGTTTAACCCCCTGATGAATATTAATGAAACACTGGCAAGGGAATTTGGCATCAAGCTCTGGCAGGTGGAAAACACAGTTGCCCTGATTGATGATGCAAACACAATTCCGTTCATCGCAAGATACAGAAAGGAAGCCACGGGCTCGCTTGATGATCAGCTTCTGCGCGATCTGGCGGACAGGCTCTCTTATCTCCGCTCTCTTGAGGAGCAAAAAGAAAAATTCAAGGCCTCAATTGAGGAGCAGGGGCTTCTCACAGAGGAGCTTGCCGCGGCAATTGATGCGGCAAAAACGCTGACGGAAGCGGAGGATTTATACCGCCCGTTTAGGCCGAAGCGCAAAACCCGCGCTTCCGTTGCAAAAGCAAAGGGGCTTGAGCCGCTCGCCATGAAAATTTATGAGCAGGCGCAGGATTTTGACCCGTTTGCAGAGGCAGAGCAGTTTGTTACCGATGAGGTTGAAAACGTTCAGGCGGCCATTGACGGCGCCAAGGATATAATCGCCGAAATGATTTCCGATGATCCTGACGGCAGAAAGCAGCTTCGCTACGTTTGCAAGGCGCACGGCAATATCACCTCCGCTGCTGCGCAGGAGGAGCTTGGCGTTTATGAAACCTATAAGGAATATTCCGAGCCCGTTTCAAGAATTGCAAATCACAGAATTCTTGCAATTAACAGGGGAGAAAAGGAAGGCTGCTTAAAGGTTGTTCTTGATGTTGAGAAAGCCCATGGCGTCAGCGTGCTCACCGGCCTTCACATCAAGAATAATTCAAAGAGCGCCGCCCTTGTTCGCGAGGCAACGGAGGATGCTTATTCACGCCTTGTTTTCCCAAGCATTGAGCGCGAAATCAGAAATGAGCTTACGGACAGGGCTTCCGCGGACTCCATTAAGGTTTTTGCAAAAAACACTGCCCAGCTCCTTATGCAGCCGCCCGTTAAGGGCAGGGTAACCATTGGGCTTGATCCGGGCTACCGCACGGGCTGCAAGGTTGCCGTTGTTGATGAAAACGGCAAGGTGCTGGATACCGGCGTGATTTATTGCGCTCCGCCTCATAAAAGAATTGATGAGGCAAAGCGCATCATCAAGGGCTTTGTTAAAAAATATGATGTTAAGATGTTCGCAATCGGCAATGGAACCGCCTCCCATGAAACAGAGGAGTTTGCCGCAGAGGTAATCAGAGAGCTTGATTGCGGCATAACCTATATGGTGGTAAGCGAGGCAGGCGCTTCCGTTTATTCCGCTTCAAAGCTTGCGGCAGAGGAATTCCCGCAGTTTGATGTTTCGCTGCGCTCCGCAGTTTCAATTGCAAGAAGGCTCCAGGATCCGCTTGCAGAGCTTGTTAAGATTGATCCCAAGGCAATCGGAGTCGGCCAGTATCAGCATGATATGCCGCCGAAGGAGCTTTCAGCCGCGCTTGACGGCGTCGTTGAGGATTGCGTTAACTCCGTAGGTGTTGATCTTAACACGGCGTCTCCGTCGCTTCTGCTCCGCGTTTCCGGCATTTCCTCCGCCGTTGCAAAAAACATAACGGCTTACAGGGAGGAAAACGGCTCATTTAAATCACGCTCGGAGCTTAAAAAGGTGCCAAAGCTCGGCCCAAAGGCGTTTGAGCAATGCGCAGGCTTCCTGCGAATTTCGGGCGGCAAAAACGTGCTTGATAACACTGCCGTTCATCCTGAATCCTATGCGGCTGCGCAGGGGCTTTTAAAGCTTTGCGGCGTCAGCGATGCAGACGTTGCAAGCGGCAATATTTCTGCTCTTAATGAGGGCGTTAAAAAGGCGGGTATTCCCGCCCTTGCAAAGCAGCTTGAGGTTGGCGAGCCAACCCTTGCGGATATTGTTTCAGAGCTTAATAAGCCCGGCAGAGATCCGCGTGATGAGCTGCCCCAGCCACTTCTGCGCTCTGATATTATGGGCATGGAGGATTTAAAGGCAGGAATGGAGCTCAAAGGCACGGTGCGCAACGTTATTGATTTCGGCGCGTTTGTTGATATCGGCGTTCATCAGGACGGCCTCGTGCATATTTCTCAAATAACAAACCGCTTCATCAAGCATCCGTCAGAGGTGCTCAAGGTCGGCGATATCATAACCGTCTGGGTGCTCTCGGTTGATGTTCCAAAAAAACGCATCAGCCTCACAATGAAAAAACCTAAAGAATAAGAAAATGCTCTCCCATATGGGAGAGCATTATTAATGTTCAGCATTAGTATAAATAATTAGTTGATTTAATCAGCTTTTTGTTTTGGTAGTAGGTGCGGGGCACGCGGCGGGAGATGCGGCATGGAATTTCGTAATTAAAGGAATGAGCCTCTGCGCCGAATTCCTCCATTGAAATTTCAACATTATTCTGCTTGCCGATGAGAATAACCTCTGAATCCAAATCGCAGTCAATATCGGTTATATCAACCATAAACTGGTCCATGCAAACTCTGCCAACAATCGGCGCGAATTTGCCGTTTATGATAACCTTTCCTTTGTTTGAGAGGCAGCGCGGATAGCCGTCTGCATAACCCACGGGGATGGTCGCAATCCGCCTTGACTCTGTGGTTTTATACGTTCCGCCGTAAGAAATTTCTCTGCCCGCCTCAAGTGTTTTGATGTGGGCGATATGTGTTTTCCAGCTCATAACGGGCTTAAGCGGAATCAGGGTTTTATCCACCTCGTCAGATGGGTAAAGCCCGTAAAGAATAATCCCCATGCGGCACAAATCAAATTTCTTTTCAAAATTCATTATGCCCGCGGAATTATTAATATGCTTAATCGGGATTTTAACGCCGCGCTCTGAAAGCATATCGCAGAAATCCTCAAAGCGCTTTTGTTGTGCCAGCGCCTTGGTTAAATCGATTTCATCCGCGGTTGCAAAGTGGCTGAAAATTCCCTCCGCCTCAATATTCGGAAGCGCGGCAATTTCTGCGCAAATGTCCGCGTTTTTCTCCGTGCACTGAAAGCCGATGCGGCTCATGCCCGTGTCAAGGCAGAAATGAAAGGGCACGCTCTTGCCAAGCTCGATTGCTTTTTCGGAAAGCGCCTTTGCATCCGCAAGGGAAAAAATCGGCACGCGGATTTCATTTTCTATTATCTCATCAAAGGCACTTTTATCAACATGGCCAAGAATGATTATCGGTGTTGTAAGCCCCGCTTTTTTTAGCTCAATCGCTTCTTCAATGCAGGCAACGCCAAAGAAATCGCATTTGCCCTCAAGAAAACGGCCAAGCTCAACAGAGCCGTGCCCGTAAGCATCGGCTTTGATAACGGCAAGCAGCTTTGCGCCGCCAAGCTTTGCCTTCGTGTTATTCACGTTATATTCAACTGCGTCTAAATCAATAGCCGCCTCTGTGCGAAAATACATTTCGATTACTCCAATTATAAATCAATATCCAGCTCGACGGGGCAGTGATCAGAGCCCAAAATGCTGCTGTGGATTTTTGCATCCTGCAGCTTACCGTTCAGCCTTTCAGAGCAGATGAAATAGTCTATGCGCCAGCCCACGTTCTTTTCGCGAGATTTAAACATATAGCTCCACCAGCTGTAAGCATCTGCCTGCTCGGGATAAAAATAGCGAAAGGTGTCAGTAAATCCGGCATTCAGAACGGCACTCATTTTGCCCCTTTCCTCATCGGTGAAACCGGCGTTGCGGTGGTTTGTTTTCGGGTTTTTAAGGTCAATTTCCTTATGCGCAACGTTAAGATCGCCGCAGTAAATCACGGGTTTTTTCTTATCAAGCGCCTGTATATAGGCAAGAAAGGTATCCTCCCAGCTCATACGGTAATCAAGGCGGGTGAGCTCTCTTTGCGAATTAGGCACGTAAACCGTGATGAGATAAAAATCCTCAAACTCAAGGGTTATAACCCTGCCCTCATGGTCATGTTCCTCAATTCCAAGCCCGTATGTAACGCTGATTGGCTCTCTTTTCGTGAAGATTGCCGTGCCGGAATATCCCTTCTTGTCGGCATAATTCCAAAAGCAATAANNATCTGCCCCTCCTGCAGCTTTGTTTCCTGCAGGCAAAAGGCGTCCGCATCAACCTCTTCAAAGAAATCCTCAAAGCCCTTATTAACACAGGCGCGCAGCCCGTTAACATTCCAACTGATCAGTTTCATAATGAAATCCTTTGTATATAATATATATAAATAATATCACAAATAAATATGCGTTTCAATATACAAATTGGGATTTGTGGATATCAATTGATTGAGGCGAAGTTTCTCGCTGTATTCGACAATTTATAGCTACACCTCCGATTTTACTGAAAAAACGCTTCCCTATGGGGCACTCGTCATAAAGAAGGCGGCTGAGTTGATACTCAGCCACCTTCTTTATTCATCTGAACAAATCAGAATTTATCTGGATAACATCAAAATCCCAGAACAAAACGTCATTTTCTCAAATTTTAGATTTGGAAATTCTAGTTTTAAATCATCAGCAACACAATACATTTCTTCATTATCCCATTCGTCGCCACAGTCTTCTTTGCATACTTCCAATTCATCTCGACTCTTGAAAGCCACATCACCAATTAAAATCTTGCCGCCATCCCTTAGATGTTCAAGCAATTCCCTTAAGAACATGATCTTTTGGTCATCCGCTAAGTGATGAATAGAATATGTTGCAACAATAAAATCATAAGACTCTTGTTTTAGTTTTTTTACTAATCCCTGTGAAAAATCTCCCTGATAAAGATGTGCGCCAGGCATCTTTTCATAAGCCAGTTCAATCATCCTTGACGAAAAATCCTGTCCATAAATAACACAACCGTTTTCATATAGTTTTGATGTTAGTGTAGCTGTTCCAAAGCCTATATCAAGCACAACTGCATTCGGTTTTTTCATTATTATTTCATAAATACTTCCAAGAATCTTTTTGTAGCCTGTAAACGGATACGTATTATCTTCTTCAGACACCTCAACAGATTTATCATATCCATCTGCCCATAAATCAAATTCTTTATTATCCAGCATATCATCCTCCACAAATGTCGATTTGTCGGGTTCATTATATCACAGTTTTCTGTAAAGAGCAAATATGTGTCATAGTGTGCAGCGAGCATAGGATTTGTACTGC
>DCTO01000048.1 GCA_002329285.1 Ruminococcaceae bacterium UBA1438 | reverse complement strand
TATGTAACCGAGCGGAATTTGCCGTATAACGCAGCATTTTGCAAAAGCTGCACTGTTTTCGGAGGTTTATATATGAAATGTGCAATAATCCTTGCCGGCGGCAAGGGAACAAGAATGAAAAGCGACAAGCCCAAGGTTATGTGCGAGGTTATTTTTGAGCCGATGATTAACTATGTTGTTTGGGCTGTTAAAGAGGCGGGGATTGAGGATATCTGCGTTATCACGGGTTACCGCCACGAGGTTGTTGAGGCGCACCTTGCAACGCTGGACGGTGACATCAAAACCGCCCTGCAGGAGCCGCAGCTCGGCACGGGGCACGCCGTTATGCAGGCGCGGGATTTCATCAGCAGGCATTATGACGACGATATTCTGATTCTTAACGGCGACGGCCCGCTTATGGACGCGGACACCATCAGCAAATCATATGCTTACCACAAGGGCAATTCAAACGCCATCACGCTTGTGAGCGCGGTTGTTGAAAACCCCTTTAGCTTTGGCCGAATCAAGAGGGATAAAAACGGCACTCTTCTGCGAATCGTTGAGGAAAAGGACGCCACCCCAAGCGAAAAGGAAATCCACGAAATCAATTCAGGCACATACTGGTTTACCGGCAAGGGGCTGCTTTACGCAATAAACAACCTTTCAAACGATAATGCACAGAAGGAATATTACCTGACGGACGCACTTGAGGTGCTTATCCGAAACGGCGATAACAAGGGCGCATATATCTGCGAGCACAGCGAATCCACCCTGGGCGCAAACGACCACCGCCAGCTTTCAGACCTGAACACCCTTATGCGCGAGCGCATTAATGACAGGCTTATGATTGAGGTTGGGGTTGATATCCCCTGCACTGACGGCGTTATGATCGGCAAGGACGTTAAAATCGGAAATTCAACCCAGATTTTGCCGAACACCATTATTTTGGGCAACACCGAAATCGGCGAGGGCTGCGTTATCGGCCCAAACACATACATCAAGGATTCCAAAATCGGCGAGGGAGTTATTCTTGATAACTGCAAAATCCTTGATTCCACGATTGAGGACGGCGTTGACTGCGGCCCCTTCGTTAAGGTGAGGGGCGGCTCCGTGCTCAAAAAGGACGTTCACGTGGGCAACTTTGTTGAGGTTAAAAACTCCATAATCGGCGAAGGCACCAAGAGCGCCCACCTGACTTATATAGGCGACAGCGACGTAGGCGCCGGGGTTAATTTCGGCTGCGGTACGGTTACCTGCAATTATGACGGCAAAAACAAAACCCGCTGCAAAATCGGCGACGGGGCATTCATCGGCTGCAACACAAACCTGATTGCGCCCGTTGAGGTTGGCGAAATGGCATACATCGCCGCAGGCTCAACCATCACGGATGATATTCCGAAGGACGCGCTTTCCGTTGCCCGCGCAAAGCAGGTTAACAAGGAAGGCTGGGTTCAGAAA
Organism: Ruminococcaceae bacterium UBA1438; assembly: GCA_002329285.1. Lineage (GTDB taxonomy): Bacteria > Bacillota > Clostridia > Oscillospirales > Acutalibacteraceae > Eubacterium_R. Next base: position 29,972 of record DCTO01000048.1, on the reverse strand, counting down.
AAGAAGCCGTATAAGAATATGAAGTAAAAAAGAGGGGCTTTGCCTCTCTTTTTAGTGGCCTGTGGCCGGCAAAAAAAGGATGTTCCTTTCACAAGGAACATCCTTTTTCTTTAGTTTTTAGTTTTTACCTGCAAGAATTGCATAATCGCGGGTATTGATAACGCCATCGCCGTTAGCATCAAGCAGGGGATCAAAATTATCATCGCCCGTTTTAGCGTGGAGGCAATCCTCAAACACAACCGTTTGCCTTGCCGCGCAAAGCGGGCATCTTTCGGTTGCCGTGTGATTGAGGAACATATAAACCACATAGCTGTGCTCTGCCGCCCAGTTAACCCAAAGGGTTGTGTCTTCAGTTATATTGGTGCTTGCCCCGCTCCAGCTGTGGCAAACCATGCCATCCGGCGCTTCAGGGAAGCTTGGCGGATTAACGGAGCCGCCGCTGTTAACGAAGGAATAATCAATAACCGAGCCGCCCTGAGCGGTTAAGAATTCAACCTTATAAAAATTCTTGGTTACATTCACCGTGACCGTCATCGGCTCTGAACTGCCGGCATTAACGTCATAATCATAATCAATGCCCGCATTCAGAACGTCATAATCATAGAAGGAGAAGCACTTGGAGTTATTGTCATAACCAGTGTAAGTCTCCTCCGGATCAGCCGAGGGATCCGGATTGGGAATGTTTGAAGAAAGGATTCTTGAATAAACAACGCCCGTGAACGGAATATAAATCAGCTTGCCGTTAAAGGAAGCGGCAGCCTCCACCGTTTGATTGCCGACGCTGTAAGTGGTTACGCTATCGGCAAGCAGAGTGTTTTTGCTTAAATCAAGCGCCCTTAAATGGTTATCAGAGCAGCGAAGCTCTGAAAGCGCAGTGTTTTTGCTTAAATCAAGCGCTGAAAGCTGATTGTTGTAGCAAATAAGCATCTGCAGACCCGTGCAGGCTGAAACATTAAGCGTTGACAGCGCGCAGCCATCGCACTGCAGGCGGGTGAGCCCCTCATTGAGAGTGAGGCTTGCAAGATTATCATTGCCCCTGCAGTTAAGATCAGTGAGCGCAGTGCAGGCGGAAACATCAAGCGAGGTTAACGCATTGCCGTTGATAACAAGCTTTGTGAGCTTTGAAAGGCTTGCAACATCGCTTGCATCCTCAATCCCCAAATCGCCCGCATAAAGGCTTGTTAAATTTGGGAAATGCTCAATGCCCTTGAGGCTTTCAATATCATCCTGGGCAATAACGCTTAAAAGCATTGTGGAGATATTTGCCTCGCTTTCGCTTAAATAGCCATCCTCGTTTAAATCATAATTATCAGCAACTGCCATTCTGAAATATTCATCGGGAAAGTTTGCAAAATTGATTGCAACAAGGCTGTCTGCATTTGCAAAGCCGTAACCCGAAAGGGCGCAGAGCGCAACAATCAGCGCAAGCAAAAATGAAGCTTTTTTCTTGAAAGAATTATTCATTTTTCACGCCCCTTTCGTTATCTTGAGAAGGTTACAGGAATTGTTTTTGAAACGGTTGTGCCGTTTGTGAGTGTGATTGTGCAGGTAATGCTTGCACTGTAAGAGCTTGTTGAGATTGAAGCTCTGCCCATTGAAACAAGGCCGTCGCTGTTAACGCTCAAAACGGAATTTGATGAGCTCCAGCTGATGGAGGTGTAAGCCTCCGCATCCTCCGGATAAGTGTTTATACCAAGCTGCAGCGAGCTGTAAGAAAGCACGGTTGGCTTATACGTTACGCTTTCGGAGGTTTCAATCGTTTCACCCGATTCATTCGTGTAAACGAAATTGAAATCGTTTATGAGAACAACGCCATCAACCAATCTGATGGTTTTGGTGATAACGGTTTCGCGGTCATAAGCATCCGTTAAGGTGTAAGAAACCGTTATGCTGCCGGTGGATTCATCTGTTGTTTTGGTAACAACGATTGCGCCGTTATCATATTCAGCCGTTACGCCATCCAGCGTTTCCTCATCATAAGTGAGCTCTGCGGATTTGAGCATTGCGCCATCGGGATATTCGGCGGTAACAATCATCTGATTATTCTCATCCTTAACATAATCCCTGCCCTCTGCGAGAGCCTCGCCGTTAACGAGAATCTGCGCATCCTCTGCGCCGATAAACGGATGGCCCTCAAGCTCATTATAAGCCGTTTGCAGCGCAACGAGAGCGGCATCAATTTCATCCTGTGAGGCAAGATAATCATCAAGAACTGCCTGCGCAGCCACATAAGCCTCATGGAACGCCGTGCCGTAATCATATTCATAATCCATATAATCAACGCTTGAATATTCGCTGACAAGCTGCTGAAGGGCAACGTTATCATTGCTGGTGTAAGCAGTGATGGTTGCGCTCAGGCCGCCGTCCCTTGCGATTGCGGTGATTGTTGCCGATCCAAAGGAAACGAAGGAAACAACGCCGTTATTATCAACCGTTGCAACCTCAGGATCGGACGAGGTGAAGGTGCAATCAATAATGCTTGGGTCATAAACCGTTGAGGTGCCGCTGGTAAGCGTTGAGCCCGTCAGCGTGGGAACAATCAGCGTGCTGGTGTTCGGTGCGCCGTAAACGCGGTTGTTTTCATAATTTTCAAAGCTGATTGCCGTTACCGGAATTCGAACGAAGGAAACGTTATACGAAGCCGTTGCCGTGTTGCCAAGCTCATCCGTTGCAACAACGGTTACCGTGCCGTAAGAAGCATTCGCCGAATCATGNNGCCGTTTGAATTAACGGAAAGATTATCGCCGGTTACGCTCCATTCATAATTAATAGTGCCGGAAACGTTGCTTGGAACATCGGCGTGAAGCCCGATTTCAGCGCCGTTAACAGACGCCGCCCTGTATCTTGCATAGCCGTCCGTTACAACAGTTACGTTATCCTGCTCCGGAACGCTGATGGCCATTGAAGAAAGGCCTACAATCTCAACAAGATTGTTATAAGCATTTCTCAGATTTTCCGCCATAATCTCAACATCCGCCTGATTTGCCGTGGTGCTGTTAAGCATTGCCCGGGCCTGCTGCAGCATAACATTGAGATTATCCATTGAGGAAGCGGTGTACTTATTTAAATCTTTATTTTCATTATAGAAGTCATTATAAGTATTATAAAGACTTGCGAGCCTGGTGTAATCAACGGTTAAGGTTACCGTGCAGTTGGCAATATAATCGCCGTCAAAGGTTCTTGCAGTGATTGTAACCGTGCCGCTGTTAACCGGGGTTACTGCTGCGCTGGAGCCATCGTCATCATTTGCGCTGACGGTTGCAATGCTTTCATCGCTTGAGCTCCATAACACCTGTTTAACCTTGGCATCACTTGGCGAAACCGTTGCGGTGAGGTTAAAGCTGCCGCCGTTTGCCGCCTTTGTAACCGAGGTCTGGCTGAGGCTTAAGCCCGTTACAACCGTTGGAGCAACAACAACATAAAGCGTTCTGGTTACGGTTCTGTCATAATAATCCGTTGCGGTTGCAACGATAACAACCTTTGCGCTTCTGCCAACGCTGTTCGGCCCGATTGTTACCGTCTTATTATCAGAGGAAAGCGAAACCTCTGAATTATCGGAAGCGCTCTGAACGCTCCAGGAAATGCTCTTATAATTGGTGCTGTATTCGCTTGGAATTGAGCAGGTGAGAAGGCTTCTGGAGTTATAAAGCGTTCCGGTGCACTTAAAGGTGAAGCTCTGCGTATCGGAAGCAACCGTGCCGTTGCCCTTTGATGTATAGCTAAACACCGCATTCTGCGTTTGATTTTCATAGGTTACCGGAATAACCTCAAGCACCTGGAATTCGTGGCCGGCAAGCGCCTCTCCCCTTCTGTTGAGAAGGGCGGTTGTGCCATCAATCTCCTCCTGATTCAGATCAGGATTTGAAAGCGCCGCAACTGCATCATCATAGGCCTGCTTGAACGCAGTGCCGTATGAATAGGTGTAATCCATATAATCAACACCGGAATACTGCTCAATCGCTGCTGCAAGGGCGCGCCTGTCTCCCTGTGTTGAAACAGAGCATTCTGAGGTGAAGCCGCCGTCATAAGTGATAACGCGGATCTTCGTTTCGCCCGTGCCGACGAAGGTTACAACGCCGTTCTGGTCAACCGTTGCAATGCTTTCATCATCGGATTCCCACTTAACATCCTTGATGCTTGCGGACATAAAGTGGAAGAGCGAGGTGCCGTCCGGCTGGATGGAATAGGTTAACGCATGGGTTGAGCCGATGCCGCCGGAAATCTCTGTTTCATTAAGCTGAATTGAGGTTACGGGAGCATATGCGAAGGAAACCCAAACCGTGTCGCTATATTCATTGCCGAAATGGTCTGTTAAGGTGCATTTGATTTCGCCGTAGCAACTCTTATTCTGGGTTGGGCTTGCAACGCCGGCGGAGGTTACGTCAATAAGCTCCGTTGAGGATTCCCATTTAACCGAAGCATAGGAGCCGTTATTCGGCGTGAGCAAAATCTTGAGCGGAAGCTGCGCATTCTTATAAGAAACGCCTTCCTTAAGAACGGATAAATCATACTGATAATAATCCGAAACTGCCTCATTCTCAAGGCAAAGGGTTACTTTCTGGATGAAGTTATATTTCTTCAGCCCCTTATAAGCGCCATCAAGCTTTGAATACATTTCATCAACCTCATCCTGGGTTGAGTTTTTGTTTGTAACCATAAGCTTTGCTTCTGCAAGGGTTGTTGTGTAATACTCATAAGAATCGGGATAATAGTTATCCGCATCAAGCGAAACGCCCTCGCATGTGGAGATAAGATCGCGCAGCGCATCATAGTTTGTGACAACGTTAACCGCAATCGTTGCGGTTTTGCCGCCGTCAATCGTTGTTGCGGTGATTGTGCAGTTGCCGCCGTAAACAAGAGTTACAAGGCCGTTTGCATCAACCGTTGCAATATTTTCATTGCTGGATTCCCAAAGCGCGCCCGTTACATCGGCGCCGCCGATGCCGAGAGTTCCGCTCGGAAGCACGGTTGCGGTGAGCTGAACAGTGTCGCCCGCCTTGCCCTGCCAGATTTCAGTTGGCGAGATTGTTACGCCCGTTGCAAGGGTTTTTGCGAAGGAGACATAAACGCTGTCCGTAACAACATTGCCGACATAATCCGTTGCCGTAACGGTGATGAGCGCGCTGCACGCCTTGTTTGAGGACGGAGTGCATTTGCCGCTTCTTTCAACGATTATGCTGCTGTCTGACGAGCTCCATTCAATTGTTTTATACATGCCGGTTTTGGGCAGAAGCTCAAAGCCGAGCTCATAGCTTGTTTTTGTGTAATTTGAGGTGTCAACCTTAACGCTGATGCTGTTGCCCGCGTCATTGCCGGCATTATCAAGAATATTAATTCCGATTATATCAACGAAGGCGCCGAGCTTATAGAAGGTATAAAGCAAATCCTCGGCATAAGTATCAACCGTGGTTTGCGAAGCCATCGGCTCCTCATTCATAAGATAATAGCAATATGAGAGCTTTCTCATATATGTTTTATAATCAGCCTTGTTTTCATCCGTTTTCTTGATAACGGTTTTTTCGCAAAGGGAAAGAATTTCCGCAAGCGTGCTCTTATCAGGATAAACGGTTACGGTGGCGCTGTCCTTAATAGCGCCGTCCGAAGAAACGCAATAAACCGTTGTGGTGCCGACATCGTTGCCCCTGATAACGGCATTGCCGTTTGAATCAACGCTGATTATTGAGGCGATATCCGTGTTTTCAACATACCAGTTTGCGGCATAGCAAGCGCTGTAAGTGCCATCGCTGCTGCCGTCAAAGGTTAAGGTGTGGGTTGCGTTAATCGTGCTGCCGTTTGTGATTTCAAGATTGTCGCCGTCAATCGTGTTGCCGGTTACGTAATTCTTAACAACGGAAACGGTTAAAACCTGGCTGGTTGCAGCCCTGTCCGATGAATCGCAATAAATATTAACGGTGCTTGCATGCTCAACGCCCGCCTTGAGCTTAACCTTAACGGTGTTTGCCGAATCATCCTGATCTGAAAGCTCAAAATCACTGTTATCAATATGCCAAACAACGGTTTTATTTGTTGCGTCTGACGGAAGCACATCAGCCCTGACTGTTACGCCATTGCCCCAATATCCGTCAACCGCGCCCTTCTTAACGGTTGCAAACTTGTGTGTTTCGCCGTTAAGCTCAAAGCTGCCGGTTTTGAGAGTGCCGCCGCTGGTTGTGCCGATTGCCTCAAGCGAAATGCTTTCAACCGGCTTGCCGTTTGAAATCGGAATTTCAACGATTTTTTCCGAAATGGTGTAAAAATCATCGCCGATAAGCTCTGAAATTCTTGAGGTTCCGCTGACGTCATAGCCCGTGAACGCACGGCAAACGATTGTGCATTCGCCGCCGGCGAGAGCATAATAATGGCCCAGATAATCAATCTTGCCGATGCCGTCTGAAACGCTGCCGTCATTCTGGATTAAATTATCGTTTTCATCATAGAGGAAGTTGCCCTCCTCATCCTCTTCATAATAAGGATCAACCGCCCATTCATAGTTTGGATTGCCCTCATCGTCATACCCGGTTAAAATGCCCCAGACAACATAGCAGTTGCTTGCGGAGGCAACCCTTTCCGGATAAACCTTTGCATGGGCAAATTCATCCTGCCCGATGCTTATCGATTCATAATCAAGCGTTACCTCAAGATCGGAGATATAGCGCCCCGCCTTTCGGGTAACCGTTATGGTTGCGCCGTTTGTTGCGCCGTTTGCCGCGGAAACCGCATAAATTCTTACGGTTCTCTGAAGCGGATTTTCTTCATCGCCCTCGCCCGCATCGCGGCCTGTGATAACGCCGGTTTTGGGATCAACGGAGGCAATGCTTGGATCCTCTGAATACCAGGTAACGTCTGATAAATCAGCAGCCTCCGGCTGTGCATTTGTTATTGAAAGCTGAATATGCTGGCCTTCCTTAACCGTTGTGGCGCCCGTTACATCAAAGCTTGTGCAGGGAACGCCGTCAACAACCGTGAAGGTGATTGAATCGTTTGTTGTGAACTGCAGAATAATGTTTGCAATAATCTTAACTGCGGTTGCGGAAAGCTGAACGGGATCCGCCGTGCCCTCCACTATCTTCGAAACCGCGAGGCCGGCGTCAAGAATGCCCTTGAGGGCGTTCTTGTTCATATCCAGACCAACATAGTTTATCAGAACATCGGCGATTTTATTTGTGTCCAGCACGCCGGTGTTCTCAAGCGCATAAACATAGTTTATATATTTTAAGAGGTTTTCAATGAAGCCCTCCGTATCCGGCGAAACAAGAATTGTTACCGTGCCGGTGTTTTTGAATTTAACGAGGCCGCTGTCATCAACCGTTGCAACAACCTTTCCATCTGTAAAAAGAGAGGTGCTTTTAACAGAATAAACGACGCCCATATGCAGCCTGGTGGGGGTGGTGCAGGCATAAAGCTGGAGCTCGGAGCCCTTTGCAACTGTTGTTGGCAAATCCTGTTTATTGGTGATGTGGGTGCCGTTCGGAATGAAATCGGCATAAATTTCAGTTGAGCGGTTAACAACAACCTTAAAGCTGTCTGCCGCAAGCACCTCGCCCGCCGCATTATACATCGTGCAGGAGATAACCGTGTTAACCTTATCAAGATAAGTGCGCAGAGAATCAATCAGAGTGCCCTTATAAGTATCGGCATATTCGCTGAGCAGAGAATCAGAGCCGAATGCCGCCTCAACGATTGAAACGATGCCGTCTGAATCCAAAGTATCCAAATCAACATAATCATTGAAGAGCGCCTTTTCAAGCGCCTTTTTCATAAGGCTGCCGACAAGCGGAATCGTGCCGACCTCGTTATCAAGCCAAAGCCTTACGGCTGCGCCCTTTGAAGAGTCAAACGCACGAACAACGCCCTCCTCCGTAACATCGCACACGGTGGGCGTATCGCTTGACCATTTAACATAACCGTTATCGGGCAGAATGCAATCAACAAGCTGATAGGTGAACTGCACCTTATCGCCCTCGGTCATATACTCAATGTGCTCGGTTTGCTCCCCGGTTTCCTCATCAGTGTCATAATCGGGAACAAGCGTGCCATCCTCATAAAACGTTTCAATCTTATAAAGACCGATAACGCCGTGATCCTCGCCATCCTCCGCAAGCGCGGTGAGGGCAGGCACGCACGAGGTTGCCGCCATCAGCACTGCCAGAAGCACGCTGATTATTTTTTTGTTTGAAGCCATTATTTTCATTTAAATACCCCCTGCTTCAATATTGGAAATTTCAAAGGATTTCTGCCAATCCTGTTTAATTCAAATGCTGTTTAACAGTATGTTTGGATTATGGGCGGATTGCCCCACTATAAAATTATAATTCTATAATATTTTATTATATATATAAGGAAAAATCAATGCGCAGATTTAACAATTTGTTAATAATTTTTTTAGACAAATAAGCCGAAGTTTAATAATATTTACCAAAAATGGGCTTTTGCGCAAAAAATCGGGGGCAACTGCCTGCCCCCGATTTAAATGTTTATATGTTTAGTTTATTATCTCCAGCTCCGCGATAAGCTCCATTGTGCCGTCCTTCTGGGTTATCAGCCTGCGCCGATCACGCACGCGCAGGATTTTTGCGCCCTTGCATTTCAGCTCATATTCAAGCTCACACCTGCCGCTTTTGCGCACGGCGGATTGGATTTCCTGCTCAATTTTTTCCCCGCCGCCGACGATGAGGCGCCCCAAATCCGCGCCGAAGCGCTCAAAAAACTGGGCTCTGGTGTATCCCAAAAGTGAAAGAAATTCACCGCTGACAAGCTCACACCTCAGCGGCTCTTCAAGGCATGAAACAATCACGGCGCCGCTTAAATTTTCAATCAGATTTGCAAGCTTTTCGGAGGCGCGGTCCGCCCTTTCCTCGGCCTGCTTAACGCGGGAAACATCCGTGAAAACCGCATGGAAAACGGGGCTGCCGTTTTCATCCAGATGATGCACGGCGGCATTGCACTGGCACCAGCTCAGCTTGCTTTTGTGGGTTTTAACGCGATACTCAAGATCAATTGCCTCGCCCGTTGCCATAGCCCTGCCAATCGCTTGATACACAAGGGTTTTATCCTCCGCAAAGATAAGCTCGTCAAGGCGGTAATTTCTCTCTGAATAGCGGTCCTTCCCCGTGCCGAAAAGGCGGCAGCAGCTGGCGTTCATATAGAGCGCCTCAAAATGCATTTCCGGCGTTACGCGAAAAACGCAAACCCCGCCCTCAACCTGGTCAATCAAGTTGTTGATTTCACTTGCGCGCTGTTTGAGCCTTGCGGCCTTTTCCCTGCTTTTTGAAACATCCGCAAGCACAAGGCGGCAAAGCGGAGTGGCCTCATCATTCTGCGCACAGCAGTGAACAAAATTCACATTTTCATCCTTGCCGAGAATGTCAAAATCAATATAGATATACGGCGCGTCTTTTTTGCGCAGCTTTTCAAGCACCGCCTGCCTGTCAGGCGGATTAATCACATCCTGAAGATACAGTTTTCCCTGATGGATTTTTGAAATATGCACGCCCGTGAAGGCTGTAAAATGGCTGTCTGCATCAACAATCTTAAAATCCTGCGATTTATCTGCAACGCAGCTTAAAAACTCAACCTCATAGGCTCTTTCGTCATTATTATCTGCCAACGCTTTTTACCTCGCGATAATTTCTTCCCCTTAAATATATACCGCCATTGTATCCGAATAATTATCTAATTGCGAAATTTTTGTTAAATCCGCAAATTTTATTAAATTTAACTATATGCAAACCGAAAACAATGTGTTATTATATACCCGTTAGATTATGTTAACTTAAATTTAAGGAGAATTCTATGGCACAGGTTTTTCGAGTTTTTGTTGAAAAGAAAAAAGGCAGGGATATTGAGGCGCATCATATCCTTGAGGATTTAAAATCCAACGTTGGCATAACCGCGCTTGAGGATTTGCGCGTTATCAACCGTTATGATGCGCAGGGGCTTTCAAGAGAGGAGTTTGACAGAGCCGTTAAGCTCATCCTTTCGGAGCCTAATCTTGATGACGTTTATTCAGAGCCGGAATTTGAGGAGGGCTGGCAGCATTTCACAACCGAATATCTGCCCGGCCAATATGACCAAAGGGCGGACAGCGCTGCCCAATGCATCCAGCTTTTAACCCAGGGCGAGCGCCCGATTGTTGCAAGCGCAAAGGTTATCGGCGTTAAAGGCGGCATCACGGCGGAGGAGCTTGAGAAAATCAAAAGCTACATCATCAACCCCGTTGAATCCCGCCTTGCCGGTGAGGAAATCCCGGAATCGCTGGACATCACGGCGGATATGCCCGCCGATATAATCAGGCTTGAGGGCTTTATTTCAAAAACGGACGAGGAAATTGCCGCTTACCACAAGGAGATGGGCTTTGCAATGAGCATTGCAGACCTTTGCTGGGTGCGCGATTATTTTAAAACCGAGAGCAGGGATCCGAGCCTGACGGAGCTTAAGGTTATTGACACTTATTGGAGCGACCATTGCCGCCACACCACCTTTTCAACAAAGCTTGATGAAATCACCGTTGAAAAATCAAGATACAGCGATGCCATAGAAGCTGCTCTTAAACAATATTTTGAAATCAGAAACGAAGTTTACGGCGAGCGCGAAAAGGACGTTTGTCTTATGGACATGGCCTGCATCGGCACGAAGGTGCTTAAAAAGCGCAGCCTTGTTAACGACCTTGATGAGAGCGAGGAAATCAACGCCTGCTCCATTGAGGCGCCCGTTATTATTGACGGCAAAGAGGAAAAATGGCTGATTCAGTTTAAAAACGAAACCCATAACCACCCGACGGAGATTGAGCCCTTCGGCGGCGCGGCAACCTGCCTTGGCGGCGCAATCCGTGATCCGCTTTCAGGCAGAGCATATGTTTACCAGGCAATGAGGGTTACCGGCAGCGGCGACCCGACAACGCCTTTTGAGGAAACGCTTGCCGCAAAGCTGCCGCAGAAGAAAATCACCACCGGCGCGGCGCAGGGTTATTCCAGCTACGGCAACCAAATCGGCCTTGCAACCGGCCAGGTTACGGAGCTTTACGACGACGGATACCTTGCAAAGCGCATGGAAATCGGCGCGGTTATCGGCGCATCGCCGAAGGCAAACGTTATCCGTGAGGTTCCGCAGGAGGGCGACATTATCGTTCTGCTCGGCGGACGCACGGGGCGCGACGGCTGCGGCGGCGCAACGGGCTCATCCAAAGCGCATGACAGCAGCTCCATTGAAACCTGCGGCGCAGAGGTGCAAAAGGGCAATCCGCCGACGGAGAGAAAAATTCAGCGCCTTTTCAGAAATGCAGAGGTTGCCAGAATGATTAAGCGCTGCAACGATTTCGGCGCGGGCGGCGTTTCCGTTGCAATCGGCGAGCTTGCGGACGGGCTTAATATCAACCTTGACGCCGTGCCAAAAAAATATGACGGGCTTGACGGCACTGAGCTTGCCATTTCCGAATCACAGGAGAGAATGGCCGTTGTGCTTAACAAGGAGGACGTTGATAAATTCATCGCCCTTTCAAACGAGGAAAATCTGGAGGCAACCCCCGTTGCCGTTGTAACCTCCGATAACAGGCTGGTTATGACCTGGAGGGGCGATAAGATTGTTGACATCAGCCGCGATTTTCTTAACACAAACGGCGTTACCCAGCATGCAAAGGCGCGCATCGGCGCTGTTGAAGATAACGATAATTACAGAACGGCAGTTCCGCAGGCGCTTGCGGGCTTGGGCAAGGCGCAGGCGCTTAAGGCAAATCTTTCACGCCTTGGGGTCTGCTCACAAAAGGGCCTCGTTGAGCGCTTTGACGCATCCATCGGCGCGGCAACCGTTAATATGCCCTATGCCGGCATCTATCAGCTGACGCCAGAGGAGGCAATGGTTGCAAAAATCCCGCTTGAAAAGGGCGAGACGGACACGACAACCGTTATGGCATACGGCTTTATTCCGAAGCTTTCGCGCTGGAGCCCGTTCCATTCCTCCGCATTTGCGGTTACCGAATCACTGGCAAAGCTTGCCGCAGTGGGCTGCAACCCCGCAAAAGCGAGGCTGACCTTCCAGGAATACTTTGAGCGCCTTAACGACGCGCCCGAAAGATGGGGCAAGCCCGCCGCTGCGCTGCTTGGCTCAATCACGGCGCAGGTTGGATACGGCACGCCCTCCATCGGCGGCAAGGACAGCATGAGCGGCAGCTTTAACGAGCTTGACGTTCCGCCGACGCTGGTTTCCTTTGCAGTTGGCATGAGCGAGGCTTCCAAAACCATATCCGCCGCATTCAAGCAGAGCGGAACAACCGTTAAATTAATCCCCGTGCCCGTTGACTCAGCAAGCGACCTGCCCGATTACAAGGCGGCAATGGCGCTGATGACGGCGGTTTATGAGGCTGTTAGAAACGGCGAAATTCTTGCCGCGTCCGTTGTTAAAGAGGGCGGCGCGGCTGCCTGCGTCTGCAAAATGGCATTCGGAAACAAAACCGGCTTCACCTTTGCCCAGGAGCTTTCCGCAGAAACGCTTTTTGCCCCGCTTCAGGGCAGCTTTGTGCTTGAGCTTGCGCAGGACAGCGATTTTGATTTTGAATATAAAAATGAAAAAACGGGAATCACGCTTGGCACAACGAGCAATAATTCCGTGTTTATCCTTGACGGCGAGGTTATGACCGTTGATGAGCTGATTGAAGCCTGGACAGGCAAGCTTGAAAAGGTGTTCCCCACAAAGAGCAAAACTCTTGCAGATATGCCGGTTGATGTTCCGCTTTGCAACGAGCGATCAATCTTCATCTGCAAAAACAAGGTTGCAAAGCCGAAGGTGTTCATCCCTGCCTTCCCCGGCACAAACTGCGAGGTTGACACGGCAAGGGCGTTTGAAAAGGCCGGCGCAGAGGCAGAGATCCTGGTTGTTAACAACCTTTCCCCTGCCGCCATTAACGAAACGATTGAAAAAATGGTTAAATCCATTGAGGAAAGCCAGATTGTTATGCTGCCGGGCGGCTTTTCCGGCGGTGACGAGCCGGAGGGCAGCGGCAAATTCATTGCCACAACTTTCAGAAATCCGAGGGTTAAGGACGCAGTTAACAGGCTGCTTAATTGCCGCGACGGCTTAATGCTTGGCATCTGCAACGGCTTCCAGGCGCTGATTAAGCTTGGCCTTGTGCCATACGGCGAAATCAGAGAGATTAAGCCGACCGACCCGACCTTAACCTTCAACACAATCGGCAGGCACATTTCCTCCGTTGCATACACAAGAATCACAAGCACCAAATCTCCGTGGCTTTCCGGCGTTAATGCGGGCGATATTTTCGCAGTGCCGATTTCCCACGGCGAGGGCAGATTTGTTGCAAACGAGGAGGTTGTGCGCAAGCTTGCCGAAAACGGGCAGATTGCAACACAATACGTTGACCCGAACGGCAACCCCGTTGCCGAAATGCCGTTTAACCCCAACGGCTCCGTTTGCGCAATTGAGGGCATCACCTCGCCGGACGGCAGAGTGCTGGGCAAAATGGGGCATTGCGAGCGCAAGGGCGATAACCTTTATGCAAACGTTCCGTTTGAAAAGGATTTGAAGCTCTTTGAGAGCGGTGTTAACTACTTTAAATAAAACAAAAACAGACAGATTTTGCATAAAATTCTGTTTAACGCAGCATTTCACAAAAGCTGCGCTGTTTAAGGAGGACAAGATATGAAATATGTAATTGTATTATACGACGGCATGGCCGACTACCCGGTGCCGGCGCTTAACGGCAAAACGCCGATGATGGTGGCAAAGAAGCCGAATCTTGACCGGCTGGCGCAGAGGGCAGAGGTTGGGCTTGTGCGCACAGTGCCGAAGGGAATGAAGCCCGGTTCGGATGTTGCAAATATGAGCGTTATGGGCTTTGACCCTGCTGAATATTACACCGGAAGAAGCCCTCTTGAGGCGGCATCCATCGGGATTGATATGAAGGCGAGCGACGTTTCGCTGCGTTGCAATCTGGTTACGCTTTCAGAGGACGGCAAGCCATATGAGGAGAAAACCATTGAGGATTACTGCGCGGACGATATTTCAAGCGAGGAAGCGGCAGTGCTGATTGAGGCGGTGCAGGCGGAGCTTGGAAATGAGATTTTCAGCTTTTATCCCGGCGTTTCTTACAGGCATTGCCTTATCTGGAAAAACGGCACAACAGAGCTTGGCAATATGACCCCGCCGCATGACATCACCGGCAAGGTTATCACCGAATATCTTTCAGACAGCGAGAACGCAAAGCCTTTGCTTGAGCTGATGAAAAAATCATATGACATATTGAAAGACCACCCCGTTAATCTGGAGCGCAAGGCAAGGGGCAAGCGCCCCGCCAATTCCATTTGGCTTTGGGGCGAGGGCGCCAGGCCCGCGTTTGCGCCGTTTGAGAAAATTTACGGAATCAAGGGCGGCGTTGTTTCCGCAGTTGATTTGCTGAAGGGTATAGGGCGATGCGCCGAGATGGAGGTTGCCGAGGTTCCCGGAGCAACCGGTTATATTGACACCAATTTTGAGGGCAAGGCAAACGCCGCCGTTGACATGCTGAAGAGAAACGATATGGTTTACCTTCACTTTGAGGCAACCGATGAATGCGGCCACAGAAACGAGCCCGAAAACAAGGTTAGGGCAATTGAGCTTATTGACGAGAGAGTGCTGCCGATTATATTCGAGGGGCTGAAGGATTATGATGATTACAAAATCATGATTTTGCCGGACCACCCCACCCCGATTGTTACCCGCACCCATGCAAGCGACCCCGTGCCATATCTCATTTATCACAAGAACAATGAGAAGCAGGGCGTTGAAAGCATTGATGAGGACAGCGCTGCGGCAACCGGAAACTTTATTGATTTCGGCCCGGGAATTATGAGCCACCTGCTTGAAGAGGACTGATAGTTTATGAAAAACAAAAAGAAAATCCTTGCCGTTTTGCTGGCCGCGGTTATCCTTTGCGGCGCATTTGGGTTTGCAATGGCAACGGGCAGGGATTCTTACACGCAATCAGCGGATGAGGTTTTTGAGGCGGTTACCGACGAAAACGGCAACACTTACTGGGTTGACGAGGCGGGCAACCGCGTTGACGAAAGCCTGCTTCCGCAGAATGCAACAAGCACGGCTTCCGACGAAAAAAATATTGATTACGCCCCGGGCATGGCGGAATATCAGTTTGATCTGGAAAACGGCGACACGCAGGAGGCGGACCGAGATAATTACACCAACGGCGGCTCTTCTTCAGATAAAAATTTTGAAAGCGCCACCTTCGCCCCGCCCGCAGACGGCAAGCTGACCGAGGCTGACGCAAAAGCAGCTGCCGAGGAGCTTTTAGGCCTTACGGATTTCACGGAATTCGGATACTATGCAACCGTCACCGCAGAGGATTTCAGCTATCAATCCGCTTCCCTTGACAGCGGCGTGTTTGAGGACCGCGAGGAGCAGGTGTGGACGGTTTGGTTTAAAAACAATAGCGACGGCAGCGACTTTTACTTTGAGCTTAATCAGGAAACGGGCGCGCCGATGAGATACGGAACATATTAACCAAAAACAAATAATAAGAAAGAGGGAAACAAAATGAAACTTGACACCATTTGCGTTCAGGGCGCTTACAAGCCCAAAAGCGGCGAGCCGAGAGTGATTCCGATTGTGCAGAGCACAACCTATAAATATGAATCCAGCGATGCAATGGGCGCACTTTTTGATTTAAAGGAAAGCGGCTATTTCTATTCGCGCCTGCAAAACCCAACCTGCGATTATGCGGCGGCAAAAATTGCCCTGCTTGAGGGCGGCGTTGCGGGAATGCTTACATCAAGCGGCCAGGCGGCAAACTTTTACGCCGTGTTTAACATTGCCCAGGCGGGCGACCACGTGGTTTCCAGCTCTGCAATTTACGGCGGCACCTTTAATCTTTTTAACGTTACGATGCGCAAGCTTGGCATTGATTTCACCTTCGTTTCCCCAACCGCAACGGCAGAGGAAATTCAGGCGGCAATTAAGCCGAACACAAAATGCATCTTCGGCGAAACCATTTCAAACCCAAGCCTTGATATTATGGATATTGAGGTTTTTGCAAGGGTTGCGCACGAAAACGGCATTCCGCTTATTATTGACAACACCTTTGCAACACCTATAAACTGCAGACCCTTTGAATACGGTGCGGACATTGTAGTTCATTCCACCTCGAAATACATGGACGGACATGCGGTTGCCCTTGGCGGGGCAATAGTGGACGGGGGCACCTTCAACTGGGCTAACGGCAAGTTCCCCGGATTGTCTGAGCCCGATGCATCCTACCATGGCATAGTATATACCATAGATTGCGGCAAGGCTGCATTTATCACAAAGGCCAGAGTACAGCTCATGCGTGATTTGGGCTCTACCATATCCCCTAACAGTGCATTTCTGCTGAACCTGGGACTTGAAACCTTGCACTTAAGGGTCGAGAGGCATTGCAGCAACGCACAGGCTGTAGCCGAGTTTCTGGAGAAGCAGGATATGATATCCTGGGTGAATTATCCGGGACTTAAGAGCAGCAAGTATTATGAGCTTGCCAAGAAGTACCTTCAGAAGGGCACCTGCGGAGTTATTTCCTTCGGAATAAAGGGCGGAAGAGATGCCGCAATGAAGTTCATGAACAGCTTAAAGCTTGCGGCCATCGTGGTTCATGTGGCTGATGCGAGGACGAGTGTTTTGCATCCCGCAAGCACAACCCACAGGCAGCTCAGCGATGAACAGCTTGTTGAGTGCGGTGTTTCACCTGAAATGGTACGCATGTCAATAGGCATCGAGAATGTCGAGGATATAATCGAAGACATTAAGCAGGCGCTGGATAGCTGCAGAGAATGATGAGATAAAGGTCAAATTATTATAGCAAGGAAAGGGCAATCACTCCCCTTAGATGCACATTGTGTGTGAGGGGAATGGTTGCCCTTTATTAATACTATATTTGTTATTATGCAACAGCCTTTTATTGGGCTGTCCTGAAAACGTAAATTCATAGAAATCTTTCAAACTGTGTGTGAGGGGAGCGGTTGCTTTTCATGTATTGCCCTAAATGATTTTTAAGCAGCAACTTTGTATTTGTCGGGCATGCGGGAATTTACAACGGCCTTCCATATACCTCTTTTATATGAGCAACCGGAGACCAGTCGGTTATCGGATTGTAACTTAACTGAATTTTTACTGATTCGTTTAAATTTTTAAGACCACTGATATCATTAATCTGGTTAAAATTCAAAACTAATTTTTTTAGATTTTTAAGGTTGCTTAAATCACCAATAACATTAATTTTATTATCAGACAAAAATATATATTCCAGATTTGTTAATCTTCCTATAATACTGATATCGCTAATTTTGTTATTATCCAGAGAGAGACTGATCAGTTCCGAAAGATTATCCAATGCACTAATATCGCGTATCTGAGAGTTGATAATAGACAAAGCTTTCAGATTAATCAGCTTCCTTAATGCACTAATATCGCTGACCTTACTGTCATTAATCGCCAATGATTTTAGATTAGTCAGATTCCCCAGCATACTGATATCACTTATCGGACTGTACCATATATATAATTCTTTTAATTTTGTCAGTTTCCCTAATGCGGTTATGTCACTGACTTTTTTGCAAAATAGTTGAAGTGAGGTAAGATTAGTCAACTCACCCAGTACACTTATATCTTTTATTTCATCATTATCAAGTTCCAGATGTTCTAAGCTTGTTATTTTATTTATGCCGAAACGTCTGATATCGTTTATTGGATTATCGACTAAAACCAGTTTTCTTAAATTTTTAAGTTGACCAAGTTCGCTAATATCATTTACCGGATTGTATGACAAATCCAAATTTTCCAGACTGCATAGCGAAGCTATGGGTCCGATATCACTTATGTAGTTATACTGATGATCATTATTAAATTGCTGTCGATCGGTATATCTTCCGAGATCAAGATCTACAAGGCTTTCAAAATGCAGTATATCTTCAATAGTTTCAATATTGCATCCTTCCAAATTAAGATATTTCATATATTTTACTTCACTTTTTTGTATATCCCCGGACGGCCTGCCTAATAAATTGCGGATTGCCTTCTCAAAATTAGGATCATTCCATGCAATTACATAATTCGATGCCTTTATATTGATTTTTATGCTTGCTTTTTTCCCGCTGACGGTATCCTTTGCTGTTATAGTTACGGTTCCTCCAGCCGTTGCCGTCAATTTGCCGTTTCGCTTTCCTATATAAACAATCCCGGTATCGGATGATGACCAGTGTATATTCGGGTTTTTCAGTCCCTTTGCCTGTGCTTTTAAAGTAAGGGTTTCCCCTGCAGTCATTTCCTTTACGGCATTGGTGATTGAGACGGAAGGCTCCTTTACGGTAACAGATATTTTTACTGTATAGGTTTTATTGTTTTGCTTAATGGTAGCGGTTATGGTTGCGGATCCTTTTGCTAAAGGTGCAACCACACCTTTAGTTGTTACGGTTGCCACCTTTTTATTGCTTGTTTTGTATGTAACGGTGGCTTTTGAGGTAAGATTTTTAAACTTGATGGTGTGGTTCTTATAACCTGCATACAGTGTAACCTTAGGTGTTACAGCGGCAGGGGCTGCGGTCGCAGCCTTTGCAGCCTGCACTGTTCCTGATAAGTTCTGATTTGCTATTGGTATTAATGAAAATAATAAAGCCAAAAAGAAAATGCATATTAATCCTGACTTTTTCAAAACTGTCTCCTCCCAAATCACTATAAATCTCTTTATATCAGTTTAATAATTTACATGCCATTACCATTATATACTATTAAATGTAAATTTAAAAGTGCAAATGTATATGAATTCAAGAGTCGGCAGAAGAGTGTATATCAAAAGATATTAAATATGTAATTTATCAAAAGGATTGGGACGCTTAACACAACTAAAACCGCATGCTTACTAATACCAATGCTGTAATGATATTATCAATCATGTATTAAGTTACTAAACAGGTATAAAAACATTTTAACTTTAGCATAATAACCTATGAATTGCCTGTATGGGTCACCTTAAGAAAGCTTTGGCAGAAAGCAATAATTCGTTTCCAAAGATGGTTTTGAATTAACGTGAGAATTCCATAACCTATTAAGGTCGGGATTTAATAAGCAAGAAAAGAGGAGTAGATAATGCATACTGCATATTACAGGAATATGGGACTATTAGCAAATCCGGATAACAGGAGCAGTATAAATGATGATAAAGAAATAAAAGACAATGGAAGCGGAATAAAGGATAATGAAGCTGGATTAAAAGATGATGAAAACAAGATAAAAGATGATAATAAAAGCGATAATGAACAGAAAAGCCGTGAGGAAGAGAGGCTTGTCAAGGAAAATCAGGACATGAAGGACCAGAAAATCAGTGAGTATGGCCAGACAGTCCTGGAGGACGGCAAAAGGGAGCACAAAATACACCTGTTATCAATTATCGGTGAAATTGAAGGCCACGAATGCCTGCCGCAGCACAATAAAACCACAAAGTATGAGCATGTCCTGCCCCAGCTTGCCGCTATAGAGGACAGTAAGGATATTGACGGGCTTCTTATATTAATCAATACCGTGGGAGGGGATGTGGAGGCCGGGCTTGCAATTGCCGAAATGATAGCATCCCTCAGCAAGCCTACGGTTTCCCTGGTGCTTGGGGGCAGTCATTCCATAGGAGTTCCGCTGGCCGTATCAGCCGATTACAGCTATATAGTCCCTACTGCAACCATGATTATCCATCCGGTCAGGATGAGCGGTACTGTAATAGGAGTAACACAGACCTTTGAATACTTCGAAAAGATTCAGGACCGGATTATAAGCTTTGTGGTGGCACATTCAAGGATTGATTATAAAAGCTTTAAAAACCTTATGCTGGATACCAACCAGCTCGCAAAGGATGTGGGCTCGATACTTGTGGGGGAGGAAACAGTTAAAATGGGTATCATAAGTGAGGTGGGAGGTATTAAGGAGGCACTGGCAAAGATAAACAGTATGATAGATGAGAGAAAATCATGAACCAGGAGATTATTTACCTGGATTTATGAATCAGAAAATTATGAACCTGAGAATCGTGTACTTGACTTGCATGAACCGGATAATCATGAACCGGAAAGACTATATATATTCACTTAATATGATTTCATATAATATTATATATCTCTATATATCTTTATATAACTTTATATAACTTTATATAACTTTATATAACTTTATATAACTTAGTACAGCTTCGTAATACGGGAGGGTGAAACCATGCTTTATACGACCAGGCCTCTTGAAAGGGTTTATGCAGACTTTATCAGTAAGGAAAGAGGAAAGCAGCAAAAGGACTCATGCACAAAGGATGCAGGTATAAATCACGGCAGGGAAAATGCCGAATACAGGGAGGTAAATCTGCCTCACGGACGGGTGGTAACCAGAAGGGAGGGAAATGACTATATTGTTGAGAAGATTAACTCCACCGACATGTCAGATTATCTTAATGAAGAATATTCACCCGGGAAAATAATCAAGCATTAACAGTATTGAGTATAAGATATGCTGATTACGTATCAGATATGTTTGACAGCTTGTGTATCAGGCAAGTTTGACAGTCTGTGTATCAGGCAAGTTTGACTTGCATAACATTTTTATAAAAGGTATAATGAAATACAGGATTATGCCCCATATTATTATTATTCAGGAGGCTTTTATAATGGACATTCTTGATGCGATAATTATGGGCCTGGTGCAGGGCTTGGCAGAATTTCTGCCTATAAGCAGCTCGGGGCATCTGGCCATCATGAAGCATGTTTTACATATGAATACGGACACGGGACTGTTGTTTGACGTTTTACTCCACCTTGGAACACTGGCTGCAATCTTCATAGCCTTCTGGAAGGATATCAGGGAGCTTTTCCTGGAGGGGTGCGGAATAATAGCCGACTGTCTTGTAAATGCAGTACGTTTTATTATGAATAAATGCACCGGAAAAGAAAGGGCATATAAAAAGGTTTTATCATCTGCTTATCGCAGATTTGTTTTACTTATTATAGTATCTACAATACCGACAGCAATAATCGGGGTAATCTTCAAGGACATGTTTGAAAGTGCGGCTGTCGGGCTTCTGATACCCGGGATATGCCTGATCCTTACCTCGGTGCTGCTTACGGTATCTGATTTTATCAAGCCGGGTAAAAAGGCTGAAAAGGAAGCCACCTTTAAAGATGCCGGACTGATTGGCCTTGCTCAGGGTATCGCAATTCTTCCCGGCTTATCCAGATCAGGGACTACAATTACAGCATGTCTTGCAAGGGGTTATGACAGGGCATTTGCGGTGAAATATTCATTTATAATGTCCATTCCGGCAGTACTCGGCGCCGCCATATTAGAGCTAAAGGATTTCTCTATGGACATGGTAAATAAATCTGAATTGCTCAATTATGCAATAGGTACCGTTGTTGCAGGCGTTGTGGGATTTATATGCATAAAAACAATGCTTGTTTTAATCAGGGGAAAGAAGTTCAAATACTTCGCAGAATACTGCTTTGTAATAGGGGTCTTGGCAATTGTGAGCCATTTCCTGCGTTAAGGGGGTTATCGGATGGCTTCAAGGAAAACAAGGAAGCGTAAACCGAATAGTACAAGAGGTAAGACGGTAAAAAGCGTAAAGAGAAGAAGCAGCACTGAAAGGGGCCAGCTTCAGGATGAAATTATACTTGTTATTACATTGGTTGCATGCATACTCCTTTTTTTAAGCAACTTTGATTTAATCGGGACCGCAGGCAAGTACATAAGCGGTTTCCTTTTCGGAGTAATAGGACTGGAAGCTTATATCCTCCCGGTCCTGATATTCTTTTTGGTGGCTTTCCGCCTGTCAAATCCGGGTAACCGTTCCGCAGCCACGAAGATTATCTGTGTAGTTATCTTTAATATTGCACTGGCTGCGCTGATTCAGATGCTTACCGGGAAACCCGATACTGCCGAATCAATGAAGCTTCTGGATTATTATAACACATCAAGCGATTTAAGAAACGGCGGAGGTATAATAGGCGGCCTTATTGCATACCTTCTTTGCAAGGCATTTGCCGCTACAGGTACATATATAATACTGATTGCAATCATGCTTATTGCGCTGATTGTGATAACCGGAAAGGCCATATTGACATATCTGGCCGGCAAGGGAAAGGATACTTATATTGAACGCCGGGAGTATAACAGGCAAAAGAGAATGCAGGCCGAAGAAAATTACAGCAATCATGCACAGGCCAGCCAGTCCAGAAAACCGCCGAAGACATTCCTGCTTGATCCGGAGGCAGTACCCGGAGGCACCGATACCGGATCAAATAAGCCTGTAGATAAGCCTGAACATCTAAGCCGAAAGGAGAAGAAGCTTAGGAAGGCCCTAAAGGGTGAGCCCGAGGAGCTTCCAGAGATTAATCTTGATTACCTGTTTTCGGGGAACAGCACAGGAGACATTGTATCTGCCTCTAGTCATGATAATATAAAGGCTGCTAACGCTCCCGGATATGAAGAAATACTTCAAAGCAAATTCGGAAATGGTAATAAGGATATACCGGAGGGTACTTATGAGGGAGATACTACAGAAGTAGTACATGGAACTTCTTCTGCAAGTCAAAAAGGTTCTTCGTCTGCCGACTCTTCTACAGATGTAGACAAAATAGATATTAAGCCCTTGGCTGAGCAGAAGGAATATGTATATCCTCCAATCAGCCTCTTAAGCAGTGTAAAGACCAAGAGCTCCAGAGGCTCTGTAAGTGAGAAGACGCTTAAGGATACGGCTATTAAGCTTCAAAGCACCCTTGAAAGCTTCGGCGTGCATGTTACCATTACAAATATAAGCTGCGGACCGGCAGTAACGAGATATGAACTCCAGCCGGAACAGGGAGTTAAGGTAAAAAGCATTACGAGCCTTGCGGACGATATCAAGCTTAACCTGGCTGCATCGGATATCAGGATAGAAGCTCCGATACCCGGTAAATCGGCAATAGGCATCGAGGTTCCGAATTCGGATAACTCTATGGTGACTATCAGGGAAATGATTGAAAGCAAGGAGTTTAAGAGTCATCCTTCGGATATTGCATTTGCTGTGGGCAAGGATATCGGCGGGCAGATTGTTGTGACGGATATTGCAAAGATGCCCCATTTGCTGATAGCAGGCGCAACCGGATCCGGAAAATCGGTATGTATAAATACTTTGATAATAAGCATTTTATATAAATCAAAGCCCTCGGATGTAAGGCTTATCATGATTGATCCTAAAGTAGTAGAGCTTAATGTATATAACGGAATTCCGCATCTTTTGATACCCGTGGTTACGGATCCGAAGAAGGCATCTGCAGCCCTCAACTGGGCAGTAACGGAGATGGTGGACCGTTATAAGAAATTTGCTGACCTTGGAGTCAGGGATTTGAAGGGATATAATGAAAAGGTGTCCGGCGGTGATCTGGCACAGGAGGGGGAATATCAGAAGCTTCCGCAGATTGTCATTATTATAGACGAGCTTTCGGATCTTATGATGGTGGCTCCCGGTGAGGTGGAGGATGCAATCTGCCGTCTGGCTCAGATGGCAAGGGCTGCAGGGCTGCATCTGATAATTGCCACACAGAGGCCTTCAGTCAACGTCATTACGGGACTTATCAAGGCAAATATACCGTCAAGGATTGCATTTGCAGTATCCTCCTCAATCGATTCCAGGACAATCATAGACGGCTCCGGTGCTGAGAAGCTCCTGGGCAAGGGCGATATGCTGTTCTTCCCTTCGGGTTATCCCAAGCCGGTGCGTATACAGGGTACTTATGTATCGGACAAGGAGGTCAGCTCGGTTGTTGATTTCCTGATAAATAATAATAATGAAGCACAGTACAGCGATGACATTAAGAATATCATTGCAAGCTATAAGGCCGGAGAAGGCGGGCCTGCAGGCGTCGCTGAAAGGGATGAATATTTTGCCGAGGCAGGCAAGTTCATCATTGAAAAGGACAAGGCCTCTATAGGTATGCTTCAGAGAGTCTATAAGATAGGCTTTAACAGGGCTGCAAGGATTATGGACCAGCTTGCGGAAGCCGGCGTTGTGGGGCCTGAGGAGGGCACTAAGCCCAGGAAGATCCTTATGACTATGGAGCAGTTTGAAAATTATCTGGAGGAGAACGGCTGATACATAATTTAAAGCTGTAATAGTTTTGCATATTTAATATAGAAAGGAGCCGGGCGCATTCTCACATGAGTAATTGTCATTATGAATAATAGTTGTGTATGATTATAAGTCATGTGTGACGATAATCACGTATGACTTATAAACATGTATGGCTCATTTGTATATTCATCATGTGACAGTGTGCCTTAATATATGAAGGGCTGGCTTGTAGTAAACGAATTCCTTCAATCAAAAAAGTTTGACGAAATCCATTCATGGCTTTTACAGGCTGCAAATAAGCAGGACATAGATATGGCCTTAAAGACCAATGCCTCGCTTATGGTGGAGCTTCCTGCAGACAGGGAAGATGCTGTGCGCCTGGAGAAGCCTGATTTTATCCTGTTTTGGGACAAGGATGTCAAGCTTGCCGAACATCTTGAAAAGCTTGGCTTTCCGGTATTCAACAGTGCCCGGGCAATTGAAACCTGTGATAACAAGGCGCTTACCCATCTTGCGCTTATGCATGCTGGAATTAGAATGCCGAGAACAATAATTGCTCCGATGACGTTTGAGAATATTGGATATACCAATCTTGATTTTGCAGGCAGGGCAGCCGAAAAGCTGGGTTTTCCCCTGGTCGTTAAGGAATGCTTCGGTTCCTTTGGACAGCAGGTATACCTTGCACATGATTACGGGGAATTAACCGATATCATATCA
Organism: Ruminococcaceae bacterium UBA1438; assembly: GCA_002329285.1. Lineage (GTDB taxonomy): Bacteria > Bacillota > Clostridia > Oscillospirales > Acutalibacteraceae > Eubacterium_R. The sequence goes on along the minus strand of DCTO01000048.1, from coordinate 5,149 downwards.
AAAACCGGCGCAAGACCGATATTGTTCCAGGAATATATAGCCACCAGCGCCGGGAGGGATATACGTCTGCAGGTAGTGGGCAACAAGGTTGTAGCTTCAATGTACCGGCATTCGGTTAACGGTGACTTCAGAGCCAACCTTACAATAGGCGGCAGGATGGAGCAGTACCGGCCGACTGAGGAGCAATGCCGGCTTGCATTGGAATGCTGCAGTATAATAGGCCTGGACTTTGCCGGTGTGGACATTCTCTTCGGTGAAAATGACGAGCCGATAGTATGCGAGGTTAATTCCAATGCGCATTTTAAGAATATATATGACTGCACCGGAGTAAATGCCGCTGAGGCCATTATTGAATATATAAGGGATAAGCTGATGTAAGATACTTATATATGTATTCTGTTATGAAGTTCTTATAAATGTATATATATGTGTCTGTTAGGAGGCATATAAAAGGTATATTTGTGCTGAATATGAAATACACATTACTCTGCCATTGTGGGGTGCTTGCATGTTGGTATGGATTGTATATTTTAAAGATGCTGCTCAATATAATAAGAGTTATATTGAGTTTTATATGGAGGAAGGGAAGAAGCTTGGCATAACTGTCAGGCTTATTCTCGTTGAGGATATTGAATTTGGCGTCGAGAACGGAGTTTTGTTTTTAAGGGTGGCGGGCGAGACCTTAAGCAATCCGGATGCTGTTATAATGAGAGCAATTTATCCGCTTCTCAGCAGACATATGGAAGGTATGGGATTAAAGGTTTTCAACAACGCATTTGTCTCGGAAATCTGCAATGACAAGGCCAGAACATACCAGTATCTGGCAGGCACGGGAATAAGGATGGTTGATTCCGGCTTTTATAAGAACGGCCTTATAAAGAATGCCCTTGCAAATATCAATAGCAAGACATCAATAGAAGATACCTTTACTAATATCAATGATGGGAGTGCAATAAAATCCACCTTGATTAATAAAGGCAGGGTGGTAATCAAGGCTGTTGACGGGCATGGAGGTCAGCAGGTCTTTCTGCTGGACGGAAAGAAGCAGAAAACCGGCAAGAATTGCGTCAGTTGTGAAGATAGAAGCAGTAATTATGTTGATAATAACAAACATATTAATGGCAATTGTGGTGGCGGTCACATTAATAGCATGTGTATTGACGTTCATACTGATGAAAAATGTGATGACGAGAATATAAAGCATATTATAGACGGTATCGGAAGCTCCGATACGGTGGTGCAGCCCTTTATCGGAAGCAGGCATCAGGACTTAAGGGTGTATGTAATCGGGAAGGANNCATCAAAGGAAGGTTTCAGGGCCAACTATTCCCTTGGAGGAGAGGTCAGCCTGTATGAGCTGTCCGAAGCGGAAAAATCAATAGTCAGAAAAATTACTGATAAGTTTGATTTTGGACTTGCAGGAATAGATTTTATCATTGGGGATGACGGAGAGCTGATATTTAACGAAATAGAGGATGTTGTCGGCTCGAGGATGCTCTACAGGTGTTCGGATATTAATATAGTTGAATTATATCTGAAATATATTTTACAGCAATTATAAAGAAGCAGGGTAGATTTTATAATTAGTATTCAGCATTGGTTGAGCTAAGAGATTTTTAATATTGCAATATTTGGCATATAGTGGTAAAATGTATACGTATATAATAAAAATATTGTATTAGGAGGCTTAAATGAGCACTGATGCAAAATACCCAAATGAAACAGTTCTTGAAGAGATGCCAGGTAAAGTTTCTAGAATGGGTATTGGATATAATGAAAATGAAATTATACTTATAATTGAATGCTTGGAGGCAGTGAAAAAGGCTAAAAAACAAGATATGTTTGCAGCCACATTTCCTCCATCATATATCAAGAAGCTAATTGAAGCTTTGTTTGAAATTGGTAAACAATATCAAAAAGAGTTTGGTAATGATATTGGTTTTGGGGATATTGGGGAGGATTAAATAATGGATAGTATTATTAAAATATCAAATTCTCGAACGAATGTAGATTTTTTTTTGAATACTATTTTAAAAATGAGACTATATTGTGATATAGATGATATATGCAAGTCTAAAGCAAGTCTTGACCAGTATAAGCAATTAACTATTGATGTATTAAATGTAACATTNNTACTGGTTCAAATTTAAGCATGAAGTATATATCATCAGTAATTGAAAAGTGGAAGGACAGCTTAGTGAATAATACGTGGAAACAAGAGTTGCTTTCTTTTTGTGAAAATCATGATGATATTATTGCTGCAATGACGGCTATTGATGAAGGCAATAATATTTTTGTCGTAGTTATGGAAGATTCTACTTCAGATAATGTAATAGATTATAACATATTTGGATTTGATTTGATTGATAAATATCGGGATGATATAAATGATTTTATGATTCTTGACCGAAATACAGCGAATGGAATAGAAGACCTTTTAAGTGATGTAGTTACAATATATCAAAAGAGGTAAGGATGTTATGCCTACACAAAGAGAACATAGGATGAAATACCAAGAAAATAGAATGGTACTTGATACATTATTTGACTGTAGAAAAAATGAACATTGTAATTGGATAACAACCATTAGCTTTTATACAGCACTCCATATTATCGAATATGAATTTGCAAAAGAGAATATCGATTGCAAAACCCATAGCGAAAGAGAAGATAAAATGAGGGAGAGCGATAAATTTACTAATAAGATTATTGGTATGTATAAGCAAATGGGATCCAATAGTCGTGTAGCTAGATATAAGAAAGCAAATATATCACCCACAATTGCAAATAGAATGCTGTTATATTTGCAGAGTATTGAGCAAGAATTTGGTTTTCCAAAAAACTTTCAATAGGCATATGATAGATACGATATACTGATTAAAACTTTATCGTAATCATAGAATTTTTCAGAAGAGGAGCATGATTTTATACCATGCCCCTTTGTTTTATTATACAATTGAAAGTATTTCATCCGGGCTATCTACTATATATACCACGCCGCAGGACTCCAAAACCTGGCGGCTTCTAAAGCCCCATGTGACGCCGATGCAGGGAATGCCTGCATTTTTTGCTGTTTCGGCATCGGTATCGGAATCGCCCACATATACTGCACGGCTGATATCCGCGCCAAGCTCCTCGATTGCCTTATATACGCTGTCCGGGGCAGGCTTTCTTCTTATGTTTACAGATTCGCCGATTGCTACCGGTACCATATCTCCAAAATAATCTTTAGAAAGATCTTTAACAGCTGCATCAAATTTATTGGATACTATGGCAAGCTTATAATTCAGTTTTTTCAGCTTTGTTAACAGCTCAATTATGCCATCGTAAGGTCTGGTCTTATTCTGCATATTTTCCTTATAATATTCCCGGAATTCATTTACACAGCAGGTAAGCTCATCCTCCGTATAACCCTCCGGAAGAGATCTCGATACCAGCTTTTTTACACCATTTCCCACAAAACTTCTTACTTCGTCAAGAGTCCTCGCCGGATAACCATGCCTGGTTAATATGGTGTTAAGACTGTCCCGCAGGTCGTCAAGAGTGTTCAGCAAAGTACCGTCCAAGTCAAAAATAATAGTATCGTATTTCATCTTAGTTCCTTTCTTTTGTTGTAGTAAGTAGTAGATGTATATAGTATAAACTCATGTCAGACGTAAGCGCAAGTATATTATGGTTCCAGATGCAACTATAATTACGGTATTGCGATAAATAATACAGAGTGATATCTTCCTAAAAGACTTTCATGCCTATCTTCGGGATGAAATTGACCTGGAAACGCTGATAAATGAAGGGCAGAGAAAGATAGACACCTACCTGAATGAATAAATGCAGGTAAAAGCATCTTACAAAATACATCTAAAACATCTAAAAGCATCCATACGGATTATTGCGCCTCATAACCCGATGTGCTAAAATGATTTATATAATTTTGACATATTCGGAAAGGTGTTGGGCAAACATATGAAAACGGATATTGAGATTGCAAGGGAAGCAAAGTTAAAGCACATCAGGGAAGTTGCAGGAAAGCTGGGAATTGAGGAGGACGATCTTGAGCTGTATGGTAAGTATAAAGCCAAGCTCTCCAATGAATTGTGGGATAAGATCAAGGACAGGCCTGACGGAAAGCTGGTGCTTGTAACGGCCATCAATCCCACTCCGGCAGGGGAAGGGAAGACGACCACCACGGTCGGGCTTGGCCAGGCACTGGACAAGCTTAATGTAAAATCGGTAATAGCGCTGAGGGAGCCTTCACTTGGACCCTGCTTCGGATTAAAGGGCGGAGCGGCAGGAGGCGGATATGCCCAGGTAGTGCCGATGGATGAGCTTAATCTGCATTTCACCGGCGACTTTCATGCGATAACCTCAGCCAACAACCTGCTTGCAGCAATGCTGGACAACCATATACAGCAAGGCAATAAGCTAAATATAGATACTAACCAGATAGTCTGGAAGAGATGCGTGGACATGAATGACCGTGTCCTCAGAAATATAGTTGTAGGTCTGGGCAGAAAGGCCGACGGCGTGGTCAGGGAGGACCATTTCATAATAACCGTTGCCTCGGAGATTATGGCGGTGCTTTGCCTGGCTGAGAATATGAAGGATCTGAAGGAACGCCTTGGCCGCATAGTTGTGGCTTACACATATGACGGAAAACAGGTGACTGCAAAGCAGTTGAATGCTGTAGGGGCAATGGCCGCATTGCTGAAGGATGCTCTGAAGCCCAATATAATTCAGACTATTGAGAATACGCCTGCAATAGTACATGGCGGGCCTTTTGCCAATATAGCCCATGGCTGCAACAGCGTACGGGCTACCAGGGTTGCCTTAAAGCTTGCAGATGTGGTTATCACGGAGGCAGGCTTCGGTGCGGATCTTGGTGCCGAGAAATTCCTGGACATCAAGTGCAGGATGGCAGGCCTTGTACCTGACGCCGTGGTGCTGGTTGCAACCGTAAGAGCTCTTAAATATAACGGTGGTATCCCCAAGGCTGAGCTTGGGAAGGAAAATCTCGAAGCCCTGAAGAAGGGTATAGTTAACCTTGAAAAGCATATAGAAAACCTGCAGAAATTCGGGGTTCCTGTTGTGGTTAGCCTTAACCGCTTCACTTCCGATACGGATGCGGAGCTTTCCTATGTCAAGGAATACT
>DCTO01000025.1 GCA_002329285.1 Ruminococcaceae bacterium UBA1438 | reverse complement strand
ACCATCACCTGCCCCAACTGCGGCTGTTCTTTTATTCTGTATTTTTCTTCTTTTTAATCACATATTCAGCAGAGCGCCATGCGCAGAAGCCGAAAATGCCAAACGCTGATGCGGCAAGGCCGGCATTCCTGTGCAAGGTTTTATAAACCATTTTAATTTCATGAGTGCCTGCCGGGATATCAATGCCGATGAAGATTTCGCCGAGCTGCCTGTAGTCAACCAGCTGATTATCGACATATACGCTCCAGCCCTCTGTATAAGGCAGGGTTATCATAACGGTTGAATCAGCATCAGTTGTGTAAGTTCCCGAAACCTTATTGCCAGAGATATTGAGATCCGTGCTGCTTTTTGCCTTAATCTCGCTTATCGCCTGTTCAAATGCAGGCATATCAAGCTGGGCAAGATAAACATTATGCTCTGAAAGGGGCTCGGTGTAATACTTAATATGTATTTTTACCTTCTCGCCCTTTTTGAAATCGCCGAGATAAATGACATTTGATTCAAAACGAGTGCATATTTTGCAAACATAATCATTATTAACAAAGAGCCCGCAATTCTTTACCTTCAAATCAGTGTGAACGTCCCTGCCGTCAGTGTAGAAATACATCGGGCCGTCAATTTCAGCAACGGCGTAATAGGTTTCGCGACCTTCTTTGATGCCGTCAAAATCAGAAGCAATGATTTTATAAACGCCAGCGTCCCTTCCAAGAATTGCGGAAACAAAGCTTTCCTGGTTTTCAAACGGATTTCTGCCATAAAGCGGAGCATTTTCCGAAAAGCCAGAAGCATTAAAGGCAAGTGGCAGAGCATAAGGATTTTCATAAAGCGCCATATCCATCGGGATTGCAGCATTTATTGAAGACAGATTAAGCCCCGGCGCCTGTTTCTCAAGGATCTGATACTTAATTCCGAGAACGGAATCCATAACAAGCTGGGGATCATTCCAATAAATATCTGTTGGGAAAACGACTTCATCCTCAGACTCCTCATCAGGAATATAGGTTGAATCCGAATAACCCATTCCGGCAAAAAATTCATCAACGTTTGCATCATAGGTTGAGGTGTAATTCTCAACGCCGCTGTAATTGAACAGGAAGGATTCGCTGTTTGCAACATTGCGGTTAACAAGATTAAGATAGCTTGCGTGCTTTTCCAAACGGAAGAAGCCGCTGTCTTTCGCCTTTATTTCAGCAATAACCGGCTCCATCTCCTCAACAAAGGAAACATAATCGCTTTCATTATCCTTAAACTTATCAAAGGTGTCATAAGCATTATAACCAAGCTCGCCAACTGTGATAACTGCAACAAGAACGCAAAGCGCTTTTCTGAGCTTTTGCTTTTCGGTTAATGCAACAACAAAAACGAGAGAAGCAAAAAGCACGATGAAGCAGAAGGTCATGCAAGCCCCGAGCCTGCCGTAAAACTTGCCCGCAAGAAGCAAATATAGGAAAATGGCAAAAACAGTTACCGAAGCCTTGAGAACGGAAAGCTTATCAAGCCCTTTTTCCTTAATTGACCTTGCGCCCATTGCGCCGAGCATAAGCATAAGAAAGCCGAAGGTGAACGCCCATCTGAAGGCATAGGAATTGCTTTGAACAAACGCCGTCCACATCAAATTCAGCTCATCAAGCACAAAACTGAAGAGCATAAAAAGAAAATAAACAGCGCTGCAAACGCGAAGCTTAATATCCTCTTTTTTATTAAACAGGAAATACACTGCAAGCACAAGCAAAACCGAGCCGCAGAACATAATCGGAGCATCGCCGTAATTAGAATTAGCATTGATTGCAAAGCCCTTGAAGCTTGCCAACGGGCCAACATTGATTGTTTTGCGCAGGAGATCAAGCTTTGCCTTTCCGCCGACGAGGGACAGCAGCGCAGGAATGAGAAGCGCGCCGCTTGTTAGCACTCCCAGCACCATATCGGCGCCGACCTTGACAGCATCAAGAAAAGCGAATTTTATGTTTTTGCCGAGCATTCCCTTTTGCCTGAAATCATATTTCAACACAAGCTCAAACAGGAAATAAAAGCCCGTCATCAGGCAAACCATAAAGCCTGCATACCAGTTTGAAATGATTGCAATTGCAACCATGGAATAAAGCAGCGCCTTTTTATTGTTATAAAGCAGCTCATATACGCCGAGGCACGCAAGCGGTAAAATAACAACGCCATCAAGCCACATCAGATTAGCGCAATAAGCAACGTTATATTCCATCAGCGCATAGCAAACGGAAACCAGCACGCTCCAAAAAGCAGAGATTTCATATCTTTTTCTGACAAAATATGCCGCCGTGAGCCCGCTGAAGGAAATTTTCAGAAGTGTTTCAATAGAAATGAAAAGCGCAATCTGAGATTTTTTTATAAAATAAATAAGTAAATTCAAAGGGCAGGTTAAGTAATATGCCACGAGCCCGATGGTTTGCCCGCCAAGGGATTTTGAGACGGAATATTCAAAGCTTGCATTGCCGTGAAGCACATCCCACAAATAGCCGAAATAATCCTTGTACTGCAGCTTTGAATCCCAAACAAGGATTGATGTGTTTCCAAAAGGGGCAATCCCCCTGAACGCATAAACCGCGCACATCACAACAAGCGGGATTAAGAACGCGGTGAATGCTGACAAAAATGTTATTTGTTTTTGCGAAAGTGGTTTTTTCATAACAGGTTTATCCTTATTTTTTCTTACGAATGATTTTAAGCTTTCTTTTAGCATAGCGCTCCGCCCTGAAAATATAAGAGCTTTGCGTTTGCTCTCTTAAATTATTATAGGTTTTTTCTAACTTTCGAAGGTCATTCTGAAGCTTTCTGATTTCTTCTCCCCTTTGTGCCTTTTCCTCATAAGTCCGAATCAATTTTTTATTAAGCTCTGATTTTTCAGAATAAGCAACCTTGAGCTTCTTGGCATTTTCGGATTTCTCACTGTTAGAATCCGAAAGCTTTTTGCGAAGCTGCTTTTCAGTTTTATGCATAAAGGCAAGATAATTGCAAAAAACATTAAAATCCGCAAGATTAAGCGGCAGATTACTTTGAGTTAAGTTCTCATAAATAACATCCCTGCCAAATTCGGCTTTAAGCCAGCTGCGAACCGCAGAAAGCTGGGCATCATTCTTACCGCTGCCGACATTTTCTTCAAACAGCGTTGTTTCCTGAGTGCCGCCAATAATGTGCAAAAAGTAATTATTTGATGCAAGCACAGTCGGCGTGCCGTTTGCGAGCTGCATTGCGTTGAGCCAAACATCATCCGCAAGCAGGCAAAGCTCAAGAAACTTCTCCTTGCAAAAAGCATGCTTATCAAGCACATTTGGCGGATAAAGAGTGCCCGCTCCGCTTGTTGCAAACAGCTGCATTGAGGGGGTGTAAATCTTTTCTCTGTATTCAGGAAGCCAGAATTCATAAGGCATAATCTCCCCTGCCTTGCTGAAATTAACAAGTTCAGCATGGGCGCGCATTGCCGAAACGCAATTGGGATTGCATAGATAGCATTCAAACAGGCTTTGAATCAAATCCTCGGGATAAACGAGATCATCATCAACGGTGATGACAATCGCCTGCGGAAATTCCTGCATAACATAAAAATACTTCTTGTGCGAGCGGATATCCTCATCGCACCAGCGAAGCACAACAAGCCCCTGCTTTTGGCGCTCAAGAAGCTCCTTCGGGAGATCTGCCTCGCCATTCGGAAACTGCTCCTTTGCAAGCCAGAGATAAACAGCATCAGCCTTTTTGGTTTGCGAGGCAATATTATCAACAACCTTATGAATGGTTGAAACTCTTTTCGGATAAGTTGTGAAAGAAACGATAATCTGCCTGCTCTTAATTGCAAGCATTTCTTCATAAGGCGTGTTTCTAACAGCCTCATAAAGCCTGAGCATTTTATAATCAGGAAGATAATCCTCCTTAAAATCGGCAAACAAATCCGATGAAAAGCGGCTGTGAATATAATTATAATATTCCTTAACCTTATCGGAGGAAAAATCATCCGTGTAATTTCTGAAAGCAAAAAGATAATTATCAATCACAAAGCGCATCAGCGAGGGCTTTATTTCATCATAATAATCAAGCGTTTCAACTTGCTTTACAACGCTTTCAACTGCAGCTATAACATTCTGAAGGCTTTGATTTAAACCCGTTGAAACCGTGCCTACACGACCGCGGCGATAATAAAGCAAGGTTTTATCAATAAGTGCAATTCTTCTTGCTTTTGCATTTGCAACGGCACAGAAGGTTATATCATCAGTGGAATACAGCTTCTCAAATCTGATTTCATTCTCAATAAGGAAGGAGCGCAGAATCAGCTTGTTCCAGGGAACGACGTTAACAAGGCTTAAAATGCTGTTAGGATAATCCTTATACGAGAAAACCGCTTTAACATCCTTGATGCCGCCCTTTGAAAAGCCCTGTTTGAATTTTAACTTGCTTAAATCATCATCTGTGAAGATGTTTGCGTGAAAGGCAACTATATCCGCCTGCGTTTCCTCTGCCCTGTTATAAGCAAGCTCAAGAAGATTAAGAGCGGCGATATCATCAGAATCAAAGAAATAAACATATTTTCCGTTAGCATATGAGAGTCCCCTGTTGCGGGTTGCACCGCCGCCGGAATTTTTGTGAGAGCTGATTTTAACGCGGTAATCCCGTCTTTGATAAGCCTCAAGAATTTTCAGTGAGGAATCCGTTGAGCCATCATCAACGCAGATTATTTCAATCTCTTTAAGCGTTTGATTGATGAAGCTGTCAAGGCATTCTTCAAGATATTTTTCCGCATTATAAACCGGGATAACAACCGAAACCTTAATATCCATAAGCCGCTCCTGTGGTAAGACATATTTTTCATTATACGTTTATACTATACCACAATATTTTTACATAATCAAATATATATATAATTTTATCTAATATATTTTACTGATTTTTGCACTGCTCCAGCATGGTGTGGGCAAAAACGGCATAGCCCTTGAGGGGATTATTAATAATAACATGGGTTATTGCGCCGATAAGCTTACCGTTTTGAATTATCGGAGTGCCACTCATACCCTGAACAATTCCGCCTGTTTGCTCTATCAAGGAGTTATCAGTTATCTTAATCACCATATTTTTTTCTTCATCATTATAATATATCCTTGTGATTTCCGCCGAAAAGAGCCTGGGGCCGCTTTCATCAACGGTTGTGAGAATCTGGCAGAAGCCGCGCTCTGCCTCCTGAGGAAGCGCAACCTGATAAGGGCTGCAGGCTGAAAAATCGACGCTTGAGGAATAATCGCCGTAAACCCCGTAACGCGTGTTTTCATCAAGCGTTGCAAGAGAATTGCTCAAAAAATCACAGCAGATTGAGTCCGTTTGAGCACTTGTTGATTTAATTACGGAAGTGACCTTTGTTTCAACCGCTTCGCCGTTAAGCATGGGCATAATCTCGCCGGTGTCAACGTCTGTTATCGGATGGCCGAGCGCAGCAATTCTGCCCTCCTCCTCATCAAAAAAGGTTATTGTTCCAATCCCTGCGGTTGAATCACGCACCCACATTCCGGCTTTATAGCAGCCCTCATTTTCAACGTAAACGGGAGTTAAAACAAAGGTTTTGAAGGAGCCGCCGCGGTTTATTTTAATCTTATAGCTTTCGCCATTATTATCATTCAGAATTTCTTCAACCTGATAAGAGCTGAAAACCCGCTTTGAATTAATAGAAACGATTATATCGCCGATTAGCAGCCCGGCCTCCTTTGAGGGATTAACGGTTTTTCCGTCAACCGTTATATCCCTTGTGCCGACAATGATAACGCCGTTTGTGTAAAGCTTAATTCCAAAGGAATTTCCGGAAACCTGAACGCTTTGGGCGGACTGATTAACAACCGTTTTTTCAGCGACGGGGATTGCATTCAGGAGCATTAGCTCCTTCCTGACCTCTGAAACTCGCTGGGCAGACTGATAGTCTACGCTTGCTTCATCCCCGCCCTCAAGCGAGAACAGATTATAAAAAGATGCAGAGCCGCCCTCTGTGTAAATCATTTCTGGAAGGGCATCATCTGCAAACAGAATCATTCCGAAAACAGCAGCTATAACAACTGCAAGCACTGCCGTAAGAACACGTATTGTTTTTCTTAAAAACTTCATATTTTATCACCAAAAATATTGTTGGCCAAAAGGATAATATTAATAAAAGAAATATTTTCAAATAATAAAAAAAGCCCCCGGAAAACACCGGGGGCGAAAAGCTATTATAAGTTAAATTGAAACATCAAGCGCAACTTGATAAAGATTATTATCAATATGCTTTTCCATACTAAGAGCCTCAAAAATATCGTAATCAACAACATCGCCCTTCTGAGAAGCAACAACGCGGTTGCCAATATCCTTCATAAGCAGCTCCTTAACAGCATAATGGCCCATGCGCGTTGCCATAACCCTGTCCTGAACAGTGGGCGAGCCGCCGCGCTGAATGTGGCCGAGAATGCAGGCACGGGATTCAACGCCCGTCTGCGCCTGAATGACCTTTGCAAGCTCTGTTACATCAACGCCGACACCCTCTGCAACAACAACGAGGAAGTGCTTTTTATCAGTGCGTTGAGTTCTTTGCATTCTTTCAATAACATCCTTCTGAATATCAAAATCGATTTCAGGGATGAGAATTGCGGTTGCGCCGACAGCAATGCCTGCATTAAGCGCAAGATAGCCGGCTCTTCTGCCCATAACCTCAACAACCGTGCAGCGGTCATGAGATTCAGTTGTGTCACGCACACGGTCAACGCAATCCATAATTGTGTTGAGGCAGGTGTCATAACCGATTGTGTAATCACAGCAGGCAATATCATTATCAATTGTGCCTGGAATACCAACGCAGGGAATTCCCCTTTCGGAAAGATCGCGGGCGCCTCTGAAAGAGCCGTCACCGCCGATAACAACAACGCCCTCAATTCCGTATTCCTTGCAGGTGCGGATAGCCTTGCGCATACCCTCCTCTGTTGCAAACTCTGCTGAACGGGCGCTGTAAAGCTTTGTGCCGCCCCTGTGAATAATATCTGAAACAGAGCGGAGATCAAGCTCAATAAAATCGCCGTTTATGAGGCCGTTATAGCCCCTGATAACGCCGAGAACCTTAATGCCGTTTACACACGCTGTTCTTACAACAGCACGAACAGCCGCATTCATACCGGGAGCATCGCCGCCGCTTGTTAATACTGCAATAGTTTTCATAATAATCACCATAGCCTTTCTGCTCTTAAGTTTAAGAATAAAGAGCAAATCACTCAGTTTATTACTGTTGGTAACTTATTTTAATAGAATTAAAACTCATTGTCAAGATTTATTAATCAATAGCGGCAACATTTTCACTGCCAAGAAGCTTTTTGAGCTGGGCAAGCATTGTTTCGTTAACCGTAACAAAGCATTCCCTTGGCTGAAGCTCATATTTCTTTTCATCAAGATAATAGAAATACAGAGGCATATCGCCCTCAAATATTGAAGCAATAACGCTTGCCTTTTCAATTCTTTCATCCGATGCTGAAGAAAAACGGAGAAAAAGCCCGCGCCTTTTGCTTTTCTTTTGTGAGGGCGGATTTTCAGCTCGCTTTACGCTTTCGGTCTGCAAATTTGGTTTATGAGCAGGCTTTCTGCCTTTCATCGCCGGGCGGCTGTTTTTATCAGGCGCGCCGGAAATCACATTTGCAAGCACCTTGGCATCCTTTTCCTCCTCAACTGAAAGAGAGCCGAAAACTGTTATCACACCGCCGCTTGAAATAAACTGATTATATTCGGCAAGCACCTTTGGGAAAACGACTATTTCAATTGAGCCAAGCATATCCTCAACGGTTACAAACGCCATATTCTGGCCGTTTCGGGTTTGCTTGATTGTTATACTGCTAATAATTCCGGCGAGGCTGACATTATCGCCGTCAGCAAAGGCAGCCATATCGGATTTGCCCGCCTCCAGCAACTCTGCCGTGCGCGCATAACCGAGGGACTGAATAAACGGCTCATACTTATCCAAAGGATGGCCGGAAAGATAAAGCCCGGTCATTTCCTTTTCCATTTTAAGAAGCTCTGACTTTGGAAATTCATCAACCGCAGGCAGCTCAAAATCAATGCCGAAGGAATTATCGTCATTACCGAGATCAAAAAAGCCCACCTGGCCATACATTGTTTTACGGCGATAATCCTCCAGGTTGCTGACAAGGGCCGGAAGCGCCTGAAGCATCTGGCGGCGGTTTGCGCCGAGCGAATCAAGCGCACCGGAGCGAACCAGGCTTTCAACCGCGCGGCGGTTAAAATGACTTGTTTGCAGACGTGAGCAAAAATCAAAAAGATCCTTATATAAGCCGTTTTCACGCTCACGGATAATATCATTAATAAATTCGGAACCGAGATTTTTTATGCCGAGAAGGCCGTAATTTATAACGTTGCCGTTTGCCGAAAAGCCCTTCATTGAGGTGTTAACATCAGGCACGGCAAGGCGAAGCCCCATTCGCTTGCATTCCGCAATATAGCGTGCAACCTTATTTGAGGAATCCAGCACAGAGGTTAGAAGCGCCGCCATAAACTCAGCCGGATAATAACGCTTTAAATAAGCAGTTCTGTAAGCAACAAGCGAATAGCAAGCCGCGTGAGATTTATTAAACGCATATTTGGAAAATTCGCTAATCTGATCAAAAAGAGCTGTTGCTGTTTTTTCATCAACTCCCCTTTCGGCACAGCCATCAAGGAAGGTTCTGCGCTCCGCTTCAAGCACATCATGCTTTTTCTTGCTCATTGCACGGCGGACGACATCTGCTCTGCCATAAGAATAACCCGCAAGCGCGCGGAAAATCTGCATAACCTGCTCTTGATAAACGATGCAGCCGAAGGTGTCCTCCAGAATGGGCTTTAAAAGCGGCGTGGCATAATGCACTCTTTCGGGATGATGGGAATTTTCAACAAAGGTGTCTATCTGCTTTGCAGGGCCGGGGCGATAAAGCGAATTTGCGGCAATCAGATGCTCAAGCCTTGTTGGCTTTAAATTCATAAGCATCTGCTTCATTCCGCCGGATTCAAACTGGAAAATGCCCTCTGTTTGCCCATTGGCAAAGATTTTATAAACCTCCGGATCTTCAATTGAGATGCTTTCAATATCAACACCCGCCTGCTTTGCGGCATCATTAATTACCGTTAGCGTGCGAAGGCCGAGGAAATCCATTTTGAGAAGCCCAAGCTCCTCAAGCGAGGTCATAACATACTGGGTTACAATCAGGCCGTCATTAGTTGCGAGGGGAACATAAGTTGAAACAGGATCATGCGTGATGACAACGCCTGCTGCATGGGTGGAGGTGTTTCGCGGCATGCCCTCAACCTTGCGCGCCGTTTCAATAAGCTCTGCAACCGTTTCGCTTTCATCTATCAGCGCGCGAAGCTCTTTTNNGATTTTAAAATCATTGGGAACAAGCTTTGCAACCGCATCAACGGAGGCATAAGGCAAGCCCATAACTCTGCCAACATCGCGGATTGCCGCCCTTGTCTGCAAAGTGCCGAAGGTGACAATCTGGGCAACATGATCCTCTCCGTATTTCTCGGTTACGTAATCAATAACCTCCTGCCTGCGCTCATAGCAGAAATCAAT
>DCTO01000060.1:8287-26466 GCA_002329285.1 Ruminococcaceae bacterium UBA1438 | reverse complement strand
GCTATGCGGGTGGATATTTATTATGATTTATAAAATTGTGAATTCCTTATTGAATGTTGAAATGTTTTCATTTCCGTTTTCGGTAACTATGCAAACATCCTCTATTCTTATTCCGAATTTATCAGGAAGATATATACCCGGTTCAATTGAAGTAACATTTCCGATTTCGTATGTATCCACGCTTCTTGGTGAAGCGCTGAAACCCTCATGTATTTCAAGACCGACTCCGTGCCCGAGACCGTGTCTGAAATAGCCAGCCATGTTCTTTTCGTTAAGAACATCATAAGATGCCTTATATACATCGGCGCATCTCGCGCCGGGCTTCAATGCTTCAATTCCGGCAATCTGTGCTTGTAAAACAAGCTCATACATTTCTTCCATTTCATCGCTTGCAGAGCCAACCGCAAAGGTTCTTGTCATATCAGAATGATAACCTTTATATGTTGCGCCGAAATCAATTAAAACAAAATCTCCGCTTTTGACTCTCTTTTCACTCGGAACACCGTGGGGAAGAGAGGTGTGAGCACCTGTAAGCAAAATCGTGTCAAACGAAAGCCCGTCAGATCCGTTTTTAGCCATCAGATAATCAAAATATGCCTGAAGCTCTTTTTCGCTTTTGCCCGGCTTAATATGATTAAGCAGCTCTGAAAGACTTTCTTCGGCAATTCTGTTTGCTTCTTTAAGATATTTGATTTCTTCGCTGTCTTTAACATTTCTGATTCTCATCAAAGCGTCGCCAATCCCAATAAATTCGCAGCTGCTTGCTTTAACAAAATTATTATAGCTTTTAAGTGAAATCGTTTCATTCTCGAAAGCAATCCTTTTAAGATTATTCTTTATACAAATAGATGCAAATTCATCTGCAAAGGGAGCATTAATTTCTATAACGTTCAGCCCCGTGCTCTTTGAATGATTTTCGGCGGCCTCCGTGTATCTTGAATCAACAAGATGAATTCCGCTTCCGTCTTTAAAAATAACTACCGCGCCCTCGCTTGGAGAAAGTCCGCAATAATAATGCATATTGCTCTCATCAAGTAATAAAAGAGCGTCGCATTCAAGTTTTTCTAAAATTTCAACTGCTTTTTTAATTCTCATAATTAACCTCTTATAATGTTTTTTTACATTTTAAAATAATATTGTTAATATGTCAATTTAATATTGACATTATTTTTGTCTTATGTTAGTTTTTAATTATCAATAATCCGAGGTGGAGTTATGGAGAAATATTTAATCAATCCAAATCAGAAAATAAGCAAAATTAATAAGAATATTTACGGCCATTTTGCGGAGCATCTCGGCAGATGCATTTATGAAGGAATTTATGTTGGAGAGAATTCAAAAATTCCAAATGTTAACGGTATGCGCAAGGATGCCGTTAAGGCATTAAAGGAAATGGGAATTCCCGTTCTGCGCTGGCCGGGCGGTTGTTTTGCCGATGAGCATCACTGGAAGGATGGCATCGGTGATAATAAAAGCCGCAAGAAAATGGTTAACACCCACTGGGGTGGTGTTGTTGAGGATAACTCCTTCGGCACTCATGAATATTTTGAGCTTTGCCGCCAACTTGGGTGTGACACTTATGTTAATGCAAATGTCGGCTCAGGAACTGTTCAGGAAATGAGCGAGTGGGTTGAATACATAACCTTTGACGGCGANNACGGCGAATCTCCAATGAGCGAGCTTCGCAAAAAAAACGGAGCAGAAAAGCCGTGGAAGCTTGATTATCTTGGCGTTGGCAATGAAAGCTGGGGCTGTGGCGGTAATATGGATCCCGAATATTACGGCTGCCTTTTTAAGAGATATAACACCTATTGCCGTGATTATATGGGCAATGAGCACATTAAGCGCGTTGCCTGCGGACCGAATGTTGATGATTATCATTGGACCAAAGAGGTTACCAATAAGGTTAAGGGCCCTGCAGATCTGCTTTCTCTTCATTATTACACAATCCCGACGGGGCATTGGCACCACAAGGGCTCTGCTACCGAATTTGATGAAACTGAATATAATTCAACAATCTGCAAGGCTTATCGCATGGAGGAGCTTATCACAAATCATATTGCCATGATGAACAGCGTTAATCCGCAAAAGTGGATTGATTTGATTGTTGATGAATGGGGCGCGTGGTATGATGTTGAGCCGGGCACAAATCCGGGCTTTCTTTATCAGCAAAATACGATGCGCGATGCAATTATTGCCGGCGTAACTTTAAATATATTTAACAAGCATTCTGACAGGGTTAAGATGGCAAACATCGCTCAAACGGTTAATGTTCTTCAGTCTGTTCTTCTAACCGAGGGTAAAAAGCTCGTTAAAACACCAACCTATTATGTTTTCAAAATGTTTAAGGAGCATCAGGAAAATACGCTCCTCGGTTCTTACATTACAACTCCCGAAATTGAGTCAAAGAATGACGGCAAGGCATTTCCGCAGCTTGTGGAGTCTGCTTCCGTTGATGAAAATGGCGTGATTTATTCAACGATTGCAAACACCTCTTCAAAGAAGGCGTCAAAGATTAAATGCCAGATTGCAGACAGAAAGATTAAATCAATCAGAGCGGAAATTTTAACCGCGGAATGCCATGAAAAGAACGATTTTGATAATTCAGATGTTGTTAAAACTGTTGAATTCACTGATTTCAGGAAGCTTTCCGATGGCTTTACGGCTAATATTCCTGCCTGTGCGGTTGTTAAATTTGTGATTGAATAATGGAACATATTTGCAAAAAATGCCTCCTCCTTGAAGCAGGGGAGGAGGCTGCTTTTAAATCCGTTTCTGATTATCTGAGCACGGTTGAGCAGGATCTGCTTGCGAATAAGGCGCTTTATCATTCTCGGCTCGAGCTGTGCAAAAAATGTGAATTTCTCATTTCGGGCATGTGCAGAAAATGCGGCTGCTATGTTGAAATAAGGGCTGCGCTTAAAGATAAGTCTTGCCCTAATGAAGATAATAAATTATGGTAAACACTCGCTTTGAGTGTTTATTTTTTTGCCATCTGCCAATAATTAATTTATGAAGCTTTCTTTGAAAAAATATGATTACGGCTTTCTTATGAAGCCGATTGCGTTTCTTTCCTTGCTAACAGCTGTTAATTATTTGCTTAATCTAATTAAAATTGAAGCCGATAAATATTTTGCCATTGTATTTGTATTGATTGTTCTTTGGTTCGTTTTCAGATATATAAAATCATGGGTTATAAAAACAATATGGTTTATTTTTTCTGCTATTTATTTGGTATTCTTAATTGTGTTTTCAGAAAAACTTGCGCTGCTTCTAACATCTTATCTTCCGAAAAACCTTTATCTTTTTTCTGCAGTAAACACAGTTTTAAAAACATTCGGATTATTCGATTATGAAAATTTGATGTTCCAATCGTCAGAAGGCGGCGCAAGACTTATAAAAGGTGATTTAATATGTGGATTTGTTAATCTTTCCGAAGCAAATCCGCAATCTTATTCAGGGCTTTTTTTATCAGCAGAGGCAATCTTCACGTTTTGCCTTTGCGGTATATGTATTTCAAAAATTCATTATGACAGGGAACACCGTTCGGAAATTTTGATTATGGCTTCGCTTTTGCTTTTAACGGGAAATCCGGCACCGATTCTCTTTATGCTGTTTATAACCGATAAACCTGTTTATTATCTTTCTGTTCTATTCGCTTTTCTTTCCTGCGTCGCAGCCGGGCTTGCAGACAGAGCCTTTTTATTCAAAGTCAGCCCGTCAGTTTTTGAGTTGCTTTTTAACAGCCAAACAAAAATATATCTTTTTGCAGTTTCAATCTTTGCATTTTCGGTTGGATATTATCTTTCAAGGCTTGCCAGGGAAAAGCTTAAATGATATAATATCCGTGGTGATGATATGGATGTTAGAAAAGAGCTTTTCAAAAGGCAGGATCTGAAATACAGGGATTTTCATTTAAAGCTTGTTCCGGGGTATGATGCTGATAAGATTATCGGAGTCAGACTTCCCGAGCTTCGTAAGCTTGCAAAGGCATTGCCGGATGACTGCTTTTCCTGGGATTATTATGAGGAAATAATGCTCCATGGTTTATATATCGGCTATGCAAAGCTTGATTTTGATGCTCGGCTTGCATTGCTTAATACCTTTGTTCCCGTTATTGATAATTGGGCGGTTTGTGACAGCGTGTGCTCAACCCTGAAATTTATAAAAAATAATAAAGCTGATTTCTTTGAATATCTGAAAAAATATATGTTCTCCGAAAAGGAGTTTGAGCGCAGATTTGCCATAGTTTGCCTTATGGATTATTATATTGATGATGATTATATAAATCTTGTTGTTGATTATCTGAAAGGCATTTCTTCCGGGCAGTATTATGTTAATATGGCAGCTGCATGGGCGCTTTCCGTTGCTTTTATTAAATATGAAGGAAAGGTTATGCCTTTGCTTGAAAATGGCAATTTAACACAGGAAATTCATAATATGACCATTTCAAAAATTTGTGACAGCTTTCGTGTTGATAAAGAAACAAAAGCATATCTTAAAACTAAAAAACGCTCTTAGTTTGAACTAAGAGCGTTTTTATTATTTAAGCTTATCAACAAGCATTCTTGAAACCTTATAAACATCGCCGCAGCCGAGAGTGATAACCATATCTCCGTCTGTGCAGTTTTCAGCAAGATAATCAGCAATATCTTCAAGCTTATCAATCTGAATGCTGCCGGGAATTCTGCTTGATAAATCGGTTGCCTTGATGCCGATTGTGTTAACCTCGCGGCTTCCCATGATTTCGGAAATAATGCATTTGTCTGCAATTTGAAGCACTCTTGCAAAATCATCAAGCAGCGCGGCGGTTCTACTGAATGTGAAGGGCTGGTGAACTGCCCAAACGCGTTTATAACCCATCTTCATTGCGGCATTGAGTGTAACCTCAATTTCCTTGGGGTGGTGCGCATAATCGTCAACAACCGTTATGCCTTTGAAAACGCCTTTGCGCTCAAATCGCCTTCCGGCACCGCCGAATTCCTTTAAGCCTTCGCAGATTTTGCCAACCTCTGCTCCGCTTAAAAAGCATGCAACAAAAGCGGCCAGTGAGTTGAGAACATTGTGCTCTCCGGGAACGGTCAAGTAAATGTGAGCAACAAATTCATCAAAATGATAAACATCATATTCGATATGAAAGCCGCCGGGAACATAAATGTTTTTGGCGATCCATTCATTATTCTCTTTCGTTCCGAAGGAAACAAGCGTTTTTCCTTCAATGCCTTTCAGCATATCAACGGTGTTTTCATCATCGCCGTTATATATAATTGTCCTTGTGGTTTTATCGCAGAATTCGCGGAAGCTTTTCTTGATGTTATCAAGATTTCCGAAGAAATCAAGGTGATCCTCATCAATGTTGAGCACAACCGCCATATCGGCATTCATATGCAGAAACGTGTTGTTAAATTCACAGGATTCGCAAACAAAATTCTGACTGCTGCCATAACGCCCGTAAGCGTCAATAACCGGCAGCTTACCGCCGATAACTGCGCTGGGGTCAAGCCCTGCTTTAAGCAGCGCCTGCGTTGTCATTGAGCTTGCCGTTGTTTTACCGTGAGTGCCGCAAATACCTATGCAATTTGAAAAAATCCTGCTCACCGCGCCGAGAAGCTCCGCCCTCTCAAATGTCGGATAATTTGCCTTTGCGTATTCAAGCTCCTCGTTACCCCTAAGGATAGCGTTTGTGTAAATTACAAGCTCAACCTCATCGCTGATGTTTTCCTTAACCTGGCCAAGAAAGACCTTTGCGCCTTCCTTTTCGATTTTTCTGAAAGTTTCTGTGTCATTATTATCAGATCCGGAAACATTGTATCCAAGTGATATAAATATTTCTGCAAGCGGGCACATGCCGGCGCCGCCTATGCCGATGAAATGTATATTTTTAACTTCTTTTAAAAGTTCATCAATGTTTTTCAAAAGAAAGCTCCTCCTGTTATGCAATGCATTTTTAATATTATACAACTTTTATATTGAAAAATAAACACTAAAGTTAATTAACATCAAAATTTTTTTGGCATATATTGTTTTTGGGTGAATTATTATGCTTCCTGATAAGTTTTATATGCCTTATTCAGAGGATGAAAGAATGCTTTTTGCAAAAGAATACCTAAAAAGCAGGGGATATGCATATGCAAAAAGCGCTGATGAAGCCGATTTTATTATTCTTCCCGTTCCAACAAAGCAGTATATGCTTGATGAAATGGCGGGAAAGCTTTGCTTTTATGCAGGAGGAATAAGTGAAACCGGCTTTGATTATATGAAAAATGAAAGCTACACCCTTAAAAACGCGTTTTTAACCGCGGAGGGTGCCGTTTCTTATCTTGAAGAAAACACACCTTATTCATTGATTAATTCAAATATTTTAATTGTCGGATATGGTAGGATTGGAAAAGCGCTTCATAAGCTTCTAAACGCTTACGGAGCAAATATAACCGTTTGTTCAAGAAGTAAAAGCTCTTCTGCTGAGGCTGTTTTTAATAATGCACGGCACATATATTTTAATGAGCTTGCCGTTAAAAATAATTCGGATATCATTATAAACACGGTTCCGCATCTTGTTTTAACCGAAAAGGAATTGAAAGCGCTTAAGCCTTCCTGCCTGATTCTGGATTTAGCCTCGTTTCCCGGCGGTGTCGATAATCTTGTTGCTAAAAGCCTTGGATTTACTGTTCTCAACGGCAGGGCGATGCCGTCAAGATTTACCGTTAAAACAGCCGGGGAGCTTATCGGAGAGGCTGTTATTGATATATTAAAGGAGGAATATATTTGAAAATCGGCTTTGCGCTGACAGGCTCATTCTGCACCTTTTCAAAAGCAATTGCCTCTGTTAAAGATCTTGTTGAAAACGGTTATGACGTTTTTCCTATAATGAGCGAAACCTCATATTCTACTGACACACGTTTCGGTAATGCTGAATTTTTTCGTTCTCAGCTAACTGAAATAACAGGAAACGGCATTATTCATAAAATTGAAGAGGCAGAGCCTATTGGCCCCAAAAAGCTTTTTGATATTCTTTGCATTGTTCCTTGCACGGGAAACACTCTTGCAAAGCTTGCAAACGGGATTGCGGACACCTCTGTTACTATGGCTGCAAAAAGCCATCTCAGAAACAGCAGACCCGTTATAATCGGCGTTTCAACCAATGATGCTCTTGGAGGAGCGGCAAAGAATATAGGCTCTTTAATGAATTATAAAAATTATTATTTTGTTCCGTTTGGAATGGATGATTGTGAGCATAAAACAAAATCAATGGTTTGCGATTTTTCACAGGTTACGGATACTGTTAAAAAGGTTGCTGCAGGTGAAGAAATTTTAAAGAAAATATTTTAATATTATGTTGACTTTTCCTCATAATTTGATATATTTATTTTATAATATACATCAGTGTATATTAAATCGGGTTACAAAGAGGAAGTGCATAATTGGAAAGAATAATTGATTTAAAGGATGTTACCGTAAAATATGGGGACAATGTTGTCCTTGACAAATTGAATTTATCCATTAATAAAAAAGAGTTTATAACGTTGCTTGGGCCTTCCGGCTGCGGAAAAACAACAACTCTTCGTTGCATTGCCGGCTTTATTGAGCCCGATGAGGGAGAGGTTGTTTTTGAGGGTAAAACCATTAATAATATCCCTCCGCATAAAAGAAAGGTTAACACAATCTTCCAGCGTTATGCTCTTTTTTCTCATTTAAACGTGTTTGAAAACGTTGCTTTCGGCCCTGAAATCCAGAAAATGGATAAGGCTGAAATCCGCAAAACCGTTGCTGAAATGCTGGAGCTTGTTAACCTTAAAGGTTTTGAAAAACGCTCCATAAGCAGCCTTTCAGGCGGCCAGCAGCAGCGTGTTGCAATTGCAAGAGCTCTTGCAAATAAGCCCCATGTTTTGCTTCTTGATGAGCCTCTCGGAGCGCTTGATTTAAAGCTTCGCAAGGATATGCAAAAGGAGTTAAAGGCAATTCAGAAACGCCTTGGCATAACCTTTATTTATGTTACTCACGATCAGGAGGAGGCTCTTTCCATGAGCGACCGCGTGGTTGTTATGGATAAGGGCATAATCCAGCAGATCGGCACTCCGGAGGATATATATAATGAGCCGGTTAATGCTTTCGTTGCGGATTTCATCGGCGAATCAAATATCGTTGATGCCATTATGGTTAAGGATTATCTTGTTAATTTCGGCGGAGTAAACTTTGATTGCCTTGATAAGGGCTTTGAGCCAAACGAGCAGGTTGAGGTTGTAGTTCGCCCGGAGGATATTGAAATCCGCCCTGTTGGCTCAAAGGATTCGCTGACCGGTGAAATAACCGATGTTGTATTTAAAGGCGTTTTCTTTGAGATATTTGTTAATGTTAACGGCTTTATCTGGCTTGTGCAAACAACGGAATATCATAAAATCGGCGAAACCATCGGTATGTATATTGATGCTGATTCAATTCATGTTATGAAGCGCAGCGAATATAGCGGCGAATTTGGCGATTATTCTTTCTTTTCCGATGAATTTGATCACATCAATGATGCTGATTATGACTGGGAGGCTGAAAATGAGGAATAGCCTTTCAAGAAAAATTGCAGATAAGCCTTATCTTCTTTGGGCTTCTCTATTCATTATTGCTCCGCTTATTATGGTAGTATATTATTCATTCACTAATTATGACGGCGCTTTCACCTTTGATAATATTACCGCAATTCCGCAATATGCATCGGCTATTTTACTTTCAATTATTTACGGAGTTGTTGCAACCGTTATCTGCCTTGTTATCGGTTATCCTTTTGCTTATTTTATTTCAAAGCTTAAGGCTAATTCACAGGCAATGATGGTTCTCCTGGTTATGCTCCCAATGTGGATGAATTTTCTTATTCGCACATATTCGTGGATGACTATTCTCGGCGATTCCGGCGTCATTAACGGCATTTTATCAACACTCGGCCTCCTCAGAGAAATTGACGGAGAACTGGTCCCGCTTCATATGCTTAACACCTCCGGCGCAGTTATTCTCGGTATGGTTTATAACTTTCTGCCTTATATGATTCTTCCGATTTATTCTGTATTGACTAAAATGGATGAATCGTTGATTGAGGCGGCGCAGGATCTTGGGTCTGATAGGGCTCAGATTATGCGCAGAGTTGTTATGCCGCTTTCGCTTCCCGGTGTATTAAGCGGAATAACGATGGTATTCGTGCCCTGTGTTTCAACCTTCTATATCACCCAAAAGCTCGGTGGCGGCCAGGTCGTTCTTATCGGTGATATCATCGAAACGCAGTTCCAGCAGGCAAATAATTATAATCTCGGCGCAAGCCTTTCATTAATTCTTATGATTTTGATTCTGGCCTGCCTCGGAATTATGAATTATCTCGGCGCAGATGATGAAACGGAAGGAGGGCTTATTATATGAATAACACAAAGCTTTCCTTTGCATCAAAGCTTTATATAGTTTTAATTATATTTTTCCTTTATGCACCAATTGTTGTTATGGCGCTGTTTTCTTTTAATTCATCGCCAAGCACATATATTTTCACTGATTTTTCAACAAAATGGTGGGGGGAAATGTTTCAAAATTCCGCCGCTATGCAGGCGCTTAAAAGTACGATTGTTCTTGCTGTAGTCAGCGCAATTGTTTCAACCGTTATGGGAACGCTTGCTGCTGTTGGGATTTATAATTATGCAAATAAGCGCCTGAAAAGCGCGGTAATGACTGTTACTAACATTCCTATGATGAATCCGGAGATAGTTACAGGTATCTCGATGATGCTGCTTTTCGTTTTCTCCGCTCATCTTCTTAATAAGGCAAATGCGCTCAATTTTTGGTCGCTTTTAATTGCTCACGTAACATTTTGTCTGCCTTATGTTATTCTGAATGTTCTGCCTAAATTAAGGCAGTTTGATATTAATATTTATGAGGCTGCCGTTGATCTTGGCTGCAGGCCTGTTTCAGCCTTTTTTAAGGTTGTTATGCCTAATATAACAAGCGGAATAATCACTGGCCTTGTTATGAGCTTCACGCTTTCGCTTGATGATTTCATTATATCTTATTTCACAAGCGGACCGAGCTTTCAAACCTTGCCGATTTATATCTTCTCATTAACTAAAAAAAGAGTTAAGCCGGATATGTATGCACTTTCAACGCTTGTTTTTGCCGTTATTCTGGTGCTGCTTATTTTGCTTAATGTTGCACAGCAAAGAGCTCAAAAGGGTAAGAGTGAGAAAAAATGAAGTATTTAAAAAATTTTCTTGTTTTTCTCTTTTGCTTTATTTTGGCTTTCAGCAGCTTTGCCGTTTGCGCAGGTGCTAATGATGAGGATGAATACTTTACAGATGAACAGATAGAGTATTATGAAAATCTCGGCTTGCAGGGCACCTCGGTTAATGTTTATAACTGGGGCGATTATATTTCAGACGGCTCTGAAGGCTCAATGGATGTTGTTGCAGAATTTGAGCGATTAACGGGGGCAAAGGTTAATTACACAAATTTTGAATCTAATGAGAATATGTATTCAAAGCTTGTCGGCGGGGGAGTGTCATACGATGTTATCACTCCGTCCGATTATATGATTCAGCGTCTAATTGATGAAGATCTTCTGCTTCCGATTAATTGGGATAACGTTCCTAATGCTGAGCTGATCGCCGATGAGTATAAGAATCTGTTTTTTGACCCTGATCAGGAGTATTCGCTTTGCTTTAACTCATGTTCAACCGTTCTGATTTATAATACGGCGCTTGTTGATGAGGAGCCAACAAGTTGGAGCGTGCTTTGGGATGAGCAATACCGCGATAAGGTTCTGATGTTCAATAACTCCCGTGATGCCTTTGCAATTGCGCAGGCTGTTCTTGGGCAGGATTTTAACACAACCGATGAAGCGGATTGGATTGAAGCCGCAGAGCTTCTTGCAAAGCAAAAGGATGCCGTTAATCCTGTTTACGTTATGGATGAGGTTTTCAACCTTATGGAAAGCGGCGAATATGCCTTTGCAACTTATTATGCCGGCGACTACGAGCTTATGGTTGAAAATAATGAGGATCTTGATTATTGCTTCCCTGAAGAGGGCGTAAATATATTCTACGATGCATTTTGCATTCCGACCTGCGCCCAGAATAAAGAAGGCGCTGAAGCCTTTATTAACTTTATGCATGAGCCCCAGGTTGCTTTTGAAAACACGGAATATATCTTTTATGTCTGCCCGAATATTGAAGTAATAGAGGATGAGGAAAGCTCAATTTACGGCAGTGAGGCGGTTTATCCTGAGGAATTGCCAAATCCCCAGTATTTTGAAAACCTTCCTCAAAACATTCTTGAGCTTCAGGCAACTTTGTGGACATCGGTTAAAAGCGGAAACCTTTCCGAGGAGAGCACGAATAAGAATAAACGGATTTATATTGAATTTTCCGTGCTTATCGGAATAACCGTGGTAGGTGTCTGCGCAAAGCTGATTTCCAATAAACGTAAAAGTAAGTTTGAGGATTTATCTGATATATATGGATAATAGAAGATTTGATTGTGCCGTCTTTGATTTAGACGGCACTCTTATTAACACAATTGATGATCTGGCGCACGCCTGTGACATTCTTTTGCGCCAAAGCGGCATTGAGCCACAATGGAGTATCGAGGATTATAAACGCTTTGTCGGCAACGGAGCAAGGCTCCTTGTTAAACGCGCTTTCGATAATAAGCTGAGCGAGGCAGAGCTTGATGAGCAATATGAGCTGTTTAAGCCTATTTATAATCGCATTAAGCTTGAGCACGCCTATATTTATGATGGAATTATTGATGTTGTTTCTGAATTGAAACGCGATGGCGTTAAGCTTGCCGTATGCACCAATAAACCTGATTTAGCGGCAAAGGGTATGGTTTATGCCTTATTCAGCGAAAGGCTTTTTGATGCTGTTCAGGGCGCTGTTGACGGATTTCCGAGAAAGCCTGATCCCACAGTTCCGAATAGAATTCTAAACAAACTCAAAGTGTCAGCTGATAAAACCGTCTGGATAGGGGATAGTGATGTTGACGTGCAATCAGCTCGTAATCTTGGATGCGCTGCCGCTGCTGTAACATGGGGCTTCAGAAGCAGGGAAAACCTTATTGAGGTTAACCCTGATTATCTGCTTAACTCACCAAAAGAAATTTTAAAAATTTTTAAATAGATGTTGACATTCTATTTTTAATCTGCTATAATCACTTTCGTTGCAAGCGAGAGTGGCGGAATCGGCAGACGCGCACGTTTGAGGGGCGTGTGGGGCGACTCGTACGGGTTCAAGTCCCGTCTCTCGCACCAAAAACCCATAGTATCCATTTGGATACTATGGGTTTTTATTATGGACGGGACTTGAAATGGTTCGTTTGCGACCGCTGCCGGTGGCAGATGAAGGGAGAAATAAGAACTTAGCCGCGGTCAAAATTTTGAAACGCCGTATCAGGCGTTTGACAAAATTTTGGGTACCGCAATGCGAATAAACGTTTCCTTTAAATAGTCGTTATTTTCGTTGTTGCGTAGAAAGTCCCAAATAAAGCGAGGCTCGACGCCTCTATTGTTTGTTACAAAATTAGGTAAAGATTTTTTTAAATAATCAAGAAAATAATGAATACAAAAACACCCCCGAACAATAATGTCCGGGGGTTGCGTTATTATTTAGAAAATGCTGAATTTAACAACAAGTGCCGCAAAAACAATTGAAACCATTGAAAGAAGCTTGATCAAAATGTTAATTGACGGGCCGGAGGTGTCCTTAAATGGATCGCCAACAGTGTCGCCAACAACGGCAGCCTTGTGGTTTTCGCTGCCCTTGCCGCCGAATTTTCCGCTTTCAATATATTTCTTTGCGTTATCCCAAGCGCCGCCGGAATTGGACATAAAAACAGCCATCAGGAAACCGGAAGCGGTTGCACCCGCAAGCATGCCGACTACGCCCTTATATCCAAGCACAAGGCCAAGCACAATCGGAACGGCAACTGCAATAATAGTCGGCAAAATCATTTCTTTAAGAGATGATCTTGTACAAAGGTCAACGCAGGATGCATAATCGGGATCTGCATTGCCTTCCATAAGGCCGGAAATTTCTTTAAACTGGCGTCGAACCTCTTTAACAATGCTTTGAGCTGCTCTGCCAACAGATTCCATAGTGAATGCAGCAAATACAAATGGGAGGCAAGCACCAATAAATAAACCGATGAGAACAACAGGATTCATTAAATTAAAATCGCCTGCTTCATTGATGTTATTATTAATGTCTTTAACTTTGTCAATATAAGATGCAATAAGAGCAAGAGCAGTAAGCGCAGCTGATCCGATAGCAAAGCCTTTGCCTGTTGCAGCTGTCGTGTTGCCGAGAGAATCAAGAGCGTCAGTTCTTTCTCTTACTTCGGGCTCAAGACCAGCCATTTCAGCGATGCCGCCGGCATTATCTGCTACAGGGCCATAAGCGTCAGTTGCAAGAGTAATTCCAAGTGTTGAGAGCATACCGACTGCAGAAAGAGCAATTCCATATAAGCCAATCCCTGTGCTTTCGTTTCCTCCCGAAACAAAATAACTGATAAGTACGCTGATAGCAACAATTACAATCGGAATAGCGGTTGATTTCATTCCAAGCCCGATTCCGCCGATTATGATCGTTGCAGAGCCGGTTTCAGAGGTGGAAGCAAGCTTTTGTGTAGGCTTATAAGTGTCTGATGTGAAATATTCAGTTGAAAATCCGATAA
Source organism: Ruminococcaceae bacterium UBA1438 (assembly GCA_002329285.1). Taxonomy (GTDB): domain Bacteria; phylum Bacillota; class Clostridia; order Oscillospirales; family Acutalibacteraceae; genus Eubacterium_R. Next base: position 12,777 of record DCTO01000060.1, on the reverse strand, counting down.
GAACACCGGCGATTAAGCCTGAAAGAATTGCAAAGTAAAGCCCAAGGTTTTCTTTGCCTAAAACGTAATAAACAACAGGAAGCGCAATAACGGCAATTCCGATTGCGGAAAGATTTGTTCCGCGTCTTAATGCTTTGAGAAGCGCCTTTTGCTCAATGTTTTCACCGGTTTTTACAAAGAAGGTGCCGATAATGGACATCAGAATGCCGATAGCCGCAAGCAGCATTGGAACAGCCATAGGTTTAAAATCACCGTTGAAAGCAGAAACACCGAGTGCGGAAGCGGAAATTACAGAGCTTACATATGACTCATAAAGGTCTGCGCCCATGCCTGCAACGTCGCCAACATTGTCGCCAACATTATCTGCAATAACAGCAGGGTTTCTCGGGTCATCTTCGGGTATACCGGCTTCTACCTTACCAACAAGGTCTGCGCCAACATCGGCAGCTTTTGTAAAAATACCGCCGCCAACACGTGCAAACAAAGCCATTGAGGATGCGCCCATACCAAAGGTAAGCATTGCGCCGGTTATTTCGCTTGGCTCAAGCTTAAACACAAATTTAAGCAGGAAGAACCAAACTGAAATATCAAGAAGCCCGAGTCCAACAACGGTGAATCCCATAACAGAGCCTGCGGAAAATGCAATTCTTAAGCCTTTGTTAAGACCCTCGCGGCAAGCGTTAGCAGTTCTGCAGTTTGCGCTTGTTGCTATTCTCATTCCGATAAAGCCTGATAATCCGGAGAAAAATCCTCCGGTAATGAAAGCAAATGGAACAAACCAGGTCAGAAGTCCAAACGCCGCCATTGCGCAAAGAATAATAAACATACAAGCAAAGAAGCAAAGAACAACAGTATATTGCCTCTTAAGATATGCATTAGCACCTTGCCTGATTGAATCAGAAATTTTTGCCATCTTTTCGGTGCCTCTGTCAGCCTTTAAAACTTTTTTTGCCATGAATGATGCAAAAATTAAGGCAATTACGGAGCCCAAAAATGTGAGCATAACCAAATATTTTTCCATAATAAACTCCTTTCCGTTTATTATTTTAATTATATAAAAAACTGGTTAAATTTACAATAGTTATTTTAAAATATTGAATATTTATTCCTTTTATGCTAAAATCAAAGCATTAATTATTGAGAGATTTGCCATGAAGATTATTACACCGGTCTTTTATAAAAATTTTAAATGCATCGCTTCTGCCTGCCCGGATTCCTGTTGTCAGGGCTGGGAGGTTGATGTTGATAAAAGCACACTTGAATATTATAAAGCTCTTACAGGCGGCCTGCACGAAAGAATTGAAAGCGTTCTTGATAAGGATGAATTTGAAAATGATATCTTCCGTCTTGCTGATAAAAAGCGTTGTCCTTTTCTAAATTGCGAAAACCTTTGCGATATTCATATTGCGATAGGAGGGGAGCATACTCCTTATACCTGCAAAACCTTCCCCCGCTTTATTAATGATTTCGGCGGTACAAGGGAGCTGGGCATATCGTTTTCCTGCCCGGTTGCAAGTGACATGATGTGGGAGTTAGAGGAAGATTTTTCCTTTTCTCAAGAGCTTAATTCTGATTTGCCGGCGCTTAACGATATTGATGCAGAGCTTTATTTCACCTTGCTTTCTGAGCGCAAAAAGGCATATGAAATTATTCTTGATAAAACAAAACCATTTAATGTTCGTATGGTTGCTTTGCTTGAATCTGCAAAAGAGCTACAGAAGAAGCTTGATGATTATGAGGAGGGAAGCAATGAAATAGATTTTATATCTGTTTTTAATAACCCGGAGATAATAAATAAAGAATGGGAAGAAAAAGTTTGCAACGCACGCTTTGACATAGCAGTGATTAATTCAAAGCCTTGTGAGAATATTGCAATGTATTTCCTTTTCAGGTATTATATGCAGGCTGTATATGACAAGGATGTGCTCTCCAAGGCTAAAATGGCGGCAGTAGGCGTTTTAATTCCTGCTTTTTTTGGCAATGATTCGTGGACGATTCATCTTTGGAGCAAGGAAACGGAGCATAGCGACGTTAATATGGATAGATATAAGAAGCTTTTAAAATCGGCTGATTGCCTTTGCTCTGAAAATTTAATTAAATATTTCAAATAAAAAACGCAGTTACCGTGGTAACTGCGTTTTTTATTTTTAAAGATTTGATGCTTCATATGCAACGCCGAGAAGCGCGGCCTGATTACCAAGCTTTGAGTTAACAATGTTAACCTTGCGGAAATTCTGCATAAGTTGCTTATAAATTTTGCGGTCTATAAGCTCAATGATATAATCCTCGCTCATAATGCCGCCTCCAAGCACTATCAGGCTTGGGTTAAAGGTGTAAATTATGCTTTTTAATCCCAGAATGATTTCATCAATCCAAATGTCTATAACGTGGCGGATTTCTGGATTCTCAAAGTTTTTCTTGTCAAAAATCTCATAGCCGTTCAGCGCTTCGCCGGTTGCCTTTTCAACAGCCTGTGTTAACGCTCTTGCAGATGCGTATTGCTTATAGCAGCCCTCGCCGCCGCAGGTGCACTGCCTTCCTTCTGCATGAGTAACAAGATGGGCGAAGCCGCCGGCGCAGGAATTTGAGCCGGTATAAAGCACGTTATTGATGTAAATGGCGCCGCCGATTCCGGTGCCGAAGTTCAGATAAATAAAGCTTTCAGCTCCTTTTGCTGCTCCGAATTTGTGTTCGCCGAGTGCAGCTGCATTGGTGTCATTCTCAAGAAATGTCGGGATGCCGGTTTTGCTTTCAACAATTCTCTTAACCATCATGCCCGTGTAATAGGGAATGTCATTTGTTGAGAAAACAACAATTCCGTTTTTATTGTCAACCTGTCCTGCAGTGCTGATTGCAACACGGTCAAGCCCGTCAAAGGTTTTAATTATATCAATAATTCGGTTAATAATCACCTGGCCGCCTTGCTCTGCTTTTGTGGGAACAGAATGCTCTTCCGAAATTTTGAATTTCTCATTGCAAAGGGCATATTTAATGTTTGTGCCGCCGATATCAAAAGTCAGAATTTTCATAAAATCATCTCCTGTGCGTTAACTTTATTATATCACAACGATGATTAAATTCAATATTTATTGAAAATTAATGCATTTTATGTTATTATGTTTTCAGAAATGAAAAGAGGATGTTCAGATGGATAATAATACTAACGAAAATGAAAGGCTTGAAAGCCCGCTGGTTGTTCATAAAGAATCGGATGCTTCTTATAAAGAGACTGCAAATGAGGTTCAGGTTGATGTAACCCATATAGAAGCTGAAACGGCTACTCTTGAGCGCCACCGCTTCAAAAAAGAGCCAAAGAAAAGTAAGGCCCCTGTGGTTATTTCTTTGATTTTAATAATTGCTTTGGCTGTTGGCGCTTATCTTTATTTCGGTAAAGGGTTCAGTTTCAAGAAAACTGTGGATGAAACCTCAACCGAGCCTCAGGCAAGCGCATATTATGTTCCTGATGAAAACCCGTTTGAGGGAATTATAACCGTTAAGGGAACTTATATTTTCTTTGAGGGAACAGAAATTAACGGCGTTGAGGAGCTTATTTCAGAAATCAAGTATCTTGATGAGGGAACTAATTTCATTGTTCAGGATGAGAGTGCGGATCCAACTCTTCTTAATGAAGAGGTGCTCACAACCTTAACTAATTACGGAATGACTTATGAGGTTAAATATATAATCTCAAGCGGACTTATCAGTCAGTATGAAACAACTGCGCCTCCGGTGACTGAGGCTCAAACAGAGACTCCCGCTGATGATTCAGCTGAAGCAGAGAATACTGACGTTCAAGAATAATAACAAAGGCCGGAAGGAGCATCCTTCCGGCTTCATTTTATAAATTGTTATATGCTTCAACAGCAAGCTTATCGCATCTTTCGTTATAGGGATGCCCATTGTGTCCCTTAACCCAGATAAATTCTACTTTGTGCGTTTCAAGCAGTGAAAGCAGCTTCTCCCATAAATCAACATTAAGGGCAGGCTTTTTATCCGCCTTTTTCCAGCCGTTTTTTCGCCAGCTGTAAACCCAGCCGAGATTAACCGAATCGCAAACGTATTTTGAATCCGTTGTCAGCTTAACCTCGCAAGGCTCCTTCAGTAAATCGAGGGCTTTAATAACGGCGGTTAGCTCCATTCTGTTATTCGTTGTCTGATCTTCGCCGCCGCTGATTTCCTTTTCTATTCCGTTNNGATTTCCGCTGCAGGCGCCGTCAGTGTATATGTCAACCTTTTTCATAAAATAATCCTCAATATTTTAAGATTTGGTATATTTTAGCATTAATTAAGGTAATAATCAATATTGATATGTTTATTTTATTCTCCGTCGCTTGACATTTAATGAATAATAATATATTATAATACCAACATTTTTAGATCGGAAAAATATTTTTGTAAAGGAGTTTTCATTTTTTTATGGCAAAACAAAATACACCTAAGAATAGGAGCTCTTTAGGAAAACGGAATTCCTCAAAGCGCTATTACACCTA
>DCTO01000060.1:0-8242 GCA_002329285.1 Ruminococcaceae bacterium UBA1438 | reverse complement strand
GAATATGACCGTTTATGAATACGGCGGTGATATGTTCGTTGTTGATTGCGGTCTTGCCTTCCCGGGCACGGAGCTACTCGGCGTTGATTCGGTAATACCTGATTTCACTTATATAGAAAAGAACATCAGCAAAGTCAAAGGCCTTGTTGTAACTCATGGGCACGAGGATCATATAGGCGGAATTCCTTATTTGCTCAAGAATTATAATATACCGATTTATGCCACAAGGCTCACAATCGGTTTGATTAAGGGCAAGCTTGAGGAGCATAATTTGCTTGATTCTGCGAATCTGCATGAGATTAATCCAAGAGATAAGATTAAACTTGGCAGCTTTATCATTGAGTTTATTCATGTTAATCATTCAATTCCTGATTCCGTCGGTCTTGCGATTACAACACCAGCCGGAACGATTGTTCACACGGGAGATTTNNGAGATATGATTGATCTGCCAACATTTGCTAAATATGGCACAAAGGGCGTTCTTGCGCTGCTTCAGGATTCAACAAATTCTGAACGCCCCGGTTACACTATGAGTGAAAAAACCGTTGGCGAATCCTTTCTCAACCTGTTCAGAAAGGCCGGCACTCGCAGAATTGTTGTTGCAACCTTTGCTTCAAATATTCACAGAATTCAGCAAATTATTGATGTTGCAAAGCAGCTTAAGCGCAAGGTTGCCGTTGTAGGCAGAAGCCTTGAAAACCTTGTTGAGGTCGGCTCTGAACTAGGATATCTTAAGGTGCCGAGAAATATTTTGATAAGTATTGACAGCATTAAGGATTATCCTGATGAAAAGCTTGTTATTATAACAACCGGTTCACAGGGAGAGCCAATGAGCGCTTTAACAAAAATCGCTCATGGAGAGCATCGCAAGGTGACTGCTTCTCCAAATGATTATGTTATAATATCGGCAACTCCGATTCCCGGCAATGAAAGAATGGTTGGCAATGTTGTTAACGAGCTTATGAAACGCGGAGTTGAGGTTGTTTACGAGAACATGTATGATGTTCATGTTTCCGGCCATGCCTGCCAAGAGGAGCTTAAGCTTATGATGGGCATAATTAAGCCCAAATACTTTATTCCCGTTCACGGCGAGCAAAAGCATCTGCAAAAGCACGCAGGGCTTGCCCAGGCAATGGGTATTGATAAGAAAAATGTTTTTGTTGGTGACATCGGCTCTCATATCGAAATTTCCGAAAACGGTATTAAAGAACTTGCAAAGGTTGAAAGCGGCGAGATTTATGTAGACGGAATCGGCGTCGGCGATGTCGGCAATATTGTTCTTAATGACAGAAAGCATCTTTCGGCTGACGGTATTATTATTATTGTTGCAACCATTGATTCAGAATCCGGTATGATTGTCAGTGGGCCGGATATTGTTTCAAGAGGCTTTGTTTATGTTCGTGAGAATGAAGAGCTTATTGAAGCGGCAAAGGGCCTTGCAAGCCAGGTTATTTATGACACTTACAGCACCAAATATCATGATTGGAACACTATAAAAACACATCTTAAGGATGAAATCTCACATATGATGTATGAAAAAACAAAACGAAGCCCGATGATATTGCCGATTATTATGGAAATATAACGGATGGGCAGAAAGGTTGGTCAAATATGAAAGTTATTCTTAAACAGGATGTTAAAAGCCTCGGAAAAAAAGGCGAGCTTGTTAATGCTTCTGACGGATACGCAAGAAACTTCCTTATTCCCAAGGGGCTTGCAGTTGAGGCTAATGCAACTGCAATGAATGAGTTTAATAACAAAGAGCAGGCAAAAAAGTTTCATAAGGCAGAGGAAATTAAAGCTGCAGAGGCTGATGCTGCAAAGCTGGACGGTAAGACTGTTAAAGTTAGCGCAAGAGCCGGTGCAAACGGCAAGCTCTTCGGTTCAGTTACCTCAAAGGACATTGCGGAAGCTATAAATAAAGAGCTCAATCTTGATGTTGATAAGAGAAAAATCAGTATTGAGGATATTAAGCAGTTTGGCACTTATGAGGCTGATATTAAGGTTTACCAGGGCATAAGTGCAAAGCTTTTTGTTCAGGTTACGGAAGCATAAATTATTGAAATGTTAGGTGATTATTATGCCTGAAAATAATAACTCTTTAACCCCGATGCCATATAGCTTACAGGCAGAGCAGGCGGTTTTGGGCAGCATACTCCTTGATTCGGATTGCGTGGAAACGGTTGTTTCTTACGTAAAACCGGAGTATTTTTATCTGCCTCAACACAAGGTTATTTTTAGCTCAATGATGACTATGTTTATAAGCTCCGGAGCAAGAATAGACCCTGTTGTTATTGCCGATGTTCTTGCAAAAGAGGGTCATTATGATGCTTCGGGAGGAAGGGAATATCTTCTCACTTTGAGAGACAGCGTTCCTTCAACCGTTAATGTTGAAACATATGCAAGGATTGTTGAGGAGCAGTATTTTCTGCGCACGCTTATTCAGACCTCGCAGGATATTATTAACCAGGCCTCTGTTGGTGAAGCAGACGCTTCAACCTTGCTTGATTCTGCAGAGCAGCGTATTTATGATATCCGCCAGGGAAAAAACGTTGGCGGTCCTCGCAAGCTTTCAGATGTCATTGTTAATGATGTTTATGACCGCCTGGATAAGCTTACAGGCGAAGATAAGGATCAGTTTAAGGCAATTCCTTCAGGTTTTGGTTTGCTGGATAAATACATAACCGGCCTTAATAAATCGGATTTTATTCTGATAGGCGCCCGTCCTGCTATGGGTAAAACATCTTTTGCGCTTAATCTTGCTCAGAATGTTACTGTTAATGCAGGTAAAAAATGTGTTTTCTTCAGTCTTGAAATGACAAAGGAACAGCTTGCCGAAAGATTGCTTTCTTCCAAAGCCGGTATTCCGAGCCAAAAGCTTCGCACCGGTGAGCTTTCAAAGGAAGAATGGGTCAGGCTTGGCAATGCAGCGGGTGAATTCTCTAATGTTGAGCTTTATCTTGACGATTCTTCAAGCATAACTGTTCCTGAAATTAAATCAAGGGTTCGCAGAATGAAGAATGTAGATATTATTATTATAGATTATCTCGGATTGATTCAGTCTGCCACCCGAAAGGAAAACCGTGTTCAGGAGGTTTCTGAAATAACCAGAAATCTTAAAATGCTTGCAAAGGATCTTAATATTCCCGTAGTTTGCTGCGCCCAGCTTTCAAGAGGCACAGAGGGCAGGGGAAAGAGTCATAGACCGCAGCTTTCAGATCTTCGTGAATCAGGCTCAATTGAGCAGGATGCCGATATTGTTATGTTCCTATATCGTGAGGATTATTACAGAGGCGAGGTTGATGAGGACAAGCAGGACGATATTGATGCTAATTTAACAGAGCTTATTGTTGCTAAAAACCGTCACGGTGCTGTCGGAACAATTGAAATGACCTTTGATAAGGAATTCACACGCTTCAGAAGCGTTGAAAAGAAATATGAAGAATAGAATTGATAGAACCGTTGCAAAGTATGGCTTAATATCGCCCGGCGATAAAGTTCTTATAGCCTTTTCCGGTGGTGCTGATTCAGTTATGCTTTCTGAATACCTTCTTTCTGTTAAAGAGGCGCTTGATTTAACACTTGAGGCTGCCCATGTTGAGCATGGCATAAGGGGTGATGAAAGCATCAGAGACTTGGAATTTTGCCGCGAATATTGCAAAATGCATTCAATTCCTCTTTATGTTTTCAGAATTAATGCTCCTGATGAGGCAAAGGCCGCAGGGCTATCTGTTGAAGAATATTGCAGAAATAGGCGTTATGAGTTTTTTTCTTCAATTCCTTGTGATAAAATTGCAACAGCTCATAACGCAACCGATAATGCGGAAACCTTGATTTTCAGAATTGCACGCGGAAGTTCGTTGGACGGCTTATGCGCAATCCCTCCCAAAAGGGATAAGATTATACGGCCCCTGATTGAGATAAGCTCTGAAGATATCCGAAATTATCTTAATGATCGTGCCGTCCCTTATTGTGTTGACAGTACAAACGAATCTTCAGCTTATAAGCGAAATTTTATAAGAAATGAAATTCTGCCGAAAATGTCAGAGCTTAATCCGAATTTCATTTCTGTTTCATCAAGGCTTATTGAATTGCTTTCTTCCGATGCGGATTATTTAGGACGTGTTGCTGAACAAGAGTTTTGCAATGCCATGACCGGATGCGGATTGGATGTTGATTATCTTAAAAAGATTCCAGATGCTATTCTCGGCAGAGTTATCGCGCTTTATCTGAAAAATAATTCTCTTCCTTATGATAATTTTAAGATTAATTGCATAAAGGCTTTGCTTTTGAAGCCTGCGCGTTTTCAGATCAAGGATAAATATTATGCAGTTTCTGATAAAAAATGCTTAAGAATTACAGAATTAACTGATGCTGCAGTTGGTTTTGATTACGAAATCGGCAGGATTAGTTATAGTGAATACATTAATTCAGTTAAAAATTCTGATAAAACATTTGATTTTTGCTGTGATTATGATAAAATAGTCGGCAGTATAAATGTGCGTTCAAGAGCTGGGGGCGATTCAATCAGACCCGAGGGAAGAAATTGCACGAAAACACTTAAAAAGCTTTTTAATGAGCTTTCTGTTCCGGTTGAAAAACGGAACTCAATTCCCATTATTACTGATGACTTGGGAATTATTGGTATTTGCGGTTTTTGCATCGATGAAAGAGCTATGATTACCGAAGACACAAATATCGTTTTAACCGTAAATATTTTTTCGGAGGATAAGATTTAATGAATGATAATTCAAAAAAATGGAAATCGGCAATTTTTTATATTCTTTTTATAGCATTGCTGATTGTAATCGCGCTGTATTTCGGCTCATCGCAGAAGAAAACTGAAATGGTATACAGCGAAGTCGTTTCTCTGTTTAAAAATGACAAAGTGCAAAGCTTTGAAATTGATTTAACCTCGGGAAATCTTACTTATAAAACCTTTGAGGACAGTGAAAAGGTTTATACTTATTCTGTTCCCAGCGTAACCTATTTTCTTGAGGATATCAGAGAAAGCGTTGACGAATATAATGATGAGCATCCTGATAATCAGATAGAGTATAATTATAAGAGAGGCAGCTCAAGAAGCTGGATGGTCAGCCTTGTTCCGTCACTTCTCAGCATTGTGCTTATGGCAGGAATTCTTATCTATATGATGAGAAGAATGAGCGGAGCCATTTCAAGCGATACAAGCAGAACTCTCGGCTTTGGTAAGGTTAAAACAAAGGATGTTTCTGATGAAAACAAGAAAACCTTTGCTGATGTTGCCGGCTGTGATGAAGAAAAGGCAGAGCTTGAAGAGCTTGTTGATTTTCTTAAGGATCCTGAAAAATTCACAGAACTTGGCGCAAGAATTCCTAAAGGCGTGCTTCTTGTCGGCCCTCCGGGAACAGGTAAAACTTTGCTTGCAAAGGCTGTTGCAGGGGAGGCAGGCGCTCCGTTTCTTTCAATTTCCGGCTCGGATTTCGTAGAAATGTATGTCGGTGTTGGTGCAAGCCGTGTTCGCGATCTGTTTCAGCAGGCAATGAAAAAGGCTCCGGCAATTGTGTTTATTGATGAGATTGACGCCGTTGGCCGTCACAGGGGTGCCGGCACAGGCGGCGGTAACGATGAGCGAGAGCAAACCCTTAACCAGCTTCTTGTTGAGATGGACGGCTTTGGCACAAACAGCGGCGTTATCGTTATTGCTGCAACAAACCGCCCTGACGTTCTTGACCCGGCTCTTCTTCGCCCCGGCAGATTTGACAGACAGATAACCGTCAACAGGCCTGATGCTCAGGGCAGGGAGGATATTCTTAAGGTTCATGCAAAAAACAAACCGCTTGCTCCCGATGTTGATCTCAAGGACGTTGCAAGGGGCGCTATGGGATACACCGGTGCAGATCTTGAAAACCTGCTTAATGAAGCTGCTTTGCTTGCAGCAAGGCGTCATAAAAAGGCTATCACAATGGCTGAGATGACTGATGCAGCAGCTCGTGTTGAGCTCGGAACGGAAAAGAAATCCCATAAATATTCCGATAAAGCTAAAAAGCTTACTGCTTATCATGAATCAGGACACGCTGTTGTTTCTTATTATCTTGAAACTCATGATCCCGTTAAGGAAATTTCAATTATCCCGCGAGGCCTTGGAGCCGGCGGTTACACTGCTTATCAGCCTCAGGAGGAGAATTACACCTCAAAGCAGGATATGCTTGAATATCTCATTTCTCTGCTCGGCGGCCGTGTTGCGGAAGCACTTGCATTAAATGATATTTCAACCGGCGCTTCTAACGATCTGCAAAGGGCAACGCAGATTTGCCGCGATATGGTTGCAAGATACGGCATGAGTGATGAAATCGGCCCCGTTGTTTTTGATAATGACAGCGGCGAGGTTTTCCTCGGCAGAGATTACGGTCATATTAATAATTACAGTGAGAGAACTTCTTCTCGAATTGATGCAGAAATTGAGCGTCTTATGCGTCAAGCATATGATAAGACCGTTGAAATTCTTAAAGAGCATTATGATAAACTGGAGCTTGTTGCTGAAACTCTTATGGAAAAAGAAAAGCTTACAGGTGAGGATTTTGCTTCTCTTATGAAAGACGGTGTCCTTCCTGTAAAAGAAGGACAGGCCGATGTTACTGATGCTGAAATCACAGATGAAGAGAAAACTATTACTGATGAAGAAGCAATTGACTCAATGAATAATAGCTCCGATGAAGCAGAGCCTGCTGAGGACTATATTGAAGCTGATAGCAAAGAAACTGAATAATGTTTATAAAACACGGAGTTTATCTCCGTGTTTTTTTATCGAAAAAATCTCTATATTGTAATATTTTGAGTAAAATCTTGACAAAAATACAATATCTTGTATAATAGTAATTTGTAATATGAGTTAATATGCTTATTTGTAAAAATAATTATTTTCTTTGAACGGAGGCTTTTATGGCTAAAACAAAGGAATACGGAAATGAAAGTATTAAAGCCCTTAAAGGAGCTGATCAGGTAAGGCTTCGCCCGGCTGTTATTTTTGGCTCTGACGGTATTGAGGGCTGCCAGCATTCTATTTTTGAAATTATGAGTAACTCAATTGATGAGGCTCGTGAGGGCAGGGGAAATAAAATTGTTGTAACCCGCTTTGAGGATGGTTCTGTTGAGGTTCAGGATTTCGGTGCAGGTATCCCGGTTGAATATAATAAGGCTGAGGAGGAGTATAACTGGAAGCTCCTTTTCTGCACCCTTTATGCCGGCGGTAAATATGACAATAATGGCGATGCAAATTATTCATATTCACTTGGCTTAAACGGCCTCGGCCTTTGCGCAACTCAATTTGCTTCGGAATATATGGATGCCGAAATTCACAGAGACGGTAATTGCTATAAACTTCATTTTGAAAAAGGCATAANNCGGCACCAGAATCCGCTGGAAACCTGATCTTGATGTTTTTACGGATATTAATATTCCTGTTGATTACTATCTTGATACTATGAAAAGACAGGCTGTTGTTAACGACGGCATCACCTTCATTTTCAAAAATCAAGTTGGCTCCCGCTTTGAAACAACTGAATTCTGCTATCAAAATGGCATTAAGGATTATGTTGCAGAGATTGCAGGTGAAACCGCAATTACAACTCCTCAATATTGGGAATGTGACCGCAAAGGAAGAGACCGTGAGGATTTAAACGATTATAAGCTTAAAATTAAGGCGGCTCTTTGTTTTTCTCTTAAGGCGCAGCGCAAGGAATATTATCATAATTCAAGCTATCTTGAGCACGGCGGCGCGCCTGATAAAGCCTTCAAGAGTGCCTTCGTTAATCAGATAAATGCTTATCTTAAGGCAAATAATAAGTTTAATAAGACCGATTCAACAATTAATATTCAGGATATTGAAGATATCATTATCTTTGTTGTTTCATCGTTTTCAACTCAGACCTCTTATGAAAACCAGACAAAGAAATCCATCACAAATAAGTTCATTCAGGATGCAATGACAGATTTCTTCCGTAAGCAGCTTGAGGTTTATTTCATCGAAAATAAGATGGATGCCGAGAAGATTGCCGATCAGGTCATCATTAATATGAGAAGCCGCGTTAAGGCGGAAAACACGAGAAAAACCCTTAAAACAACCCTTCAGACTAAAATGGATATGACTAACCGTATCCAGAAATTTGTTGACTGTCGCTCAAAAGACGTTAATGAAAGAGAAATCTTTATCGTAGAGGGCGATTCGGCTTTGGGCTCCTGTAAGCAGGCGAGGGACGCTAAT
>DCTO01000064.1 GCA_002329285.1 Ruminococcaceae bacterium UBA1438 | reverse complement strand
ATTTTTTACGGACTTGTTCAATCATTCTGCGGCTGTTCATTTTTAATATCCGAAGATATCCTTTGCCTTATCCATATTTTTCCTTATCTCAACACCAAACGGACAACGTGTTTCACACACACCGCATTTGATACATTCGCCTGCGTGGTGCTTGAGCGCTTTATAATGCTCTCTCACCGTTTCGGGAACATCGCCTTGTGCAATCGCAAGGTTGAGAAACTTTGTTACGTCCGCAACGCTGATTTCTACGGGACAGGGCGCGCAGTGGCTGCAATACATACAATGCCCGTTCCAGCTGATTTTCGGAAAAGAGGCAAAGGCGGTTGCGTAGTCCTTCTCCTCATCGGTTGCAGTTTCATATTTCAGACTGTCCGTGAGTTGTTCAAGGCTGTGCGCTCCCGCAAGCACACAGGAAACGGCAGGGCGGGTCAGGCAGTAGTGAATACACTGCTGCGCAGTAAGCGCCACGCCTGCGGGTGAAAGCTCTGCATTGAGCAAATCACCGCCTGCAAAGGCTTTCATAACCGTAATACCAACGCCCATACGCTGGCAGAGTTCATAGAGTTTCTGCCTGTCGGGGTCCATATTTTCGTATGTATTCGTATAGGTTTCATCTGCCCATAAATCCTCAACGTTTTCGCTCGGCGGCTGGAGGTCATATACAGGATTAATGCTGAACATCAGCACCTCAATATCCCCCGTTTTCACTGCCTCTGCCGCAACAATCGGATTATGCGAGCTTAAGCCGATATGGCGGATTTTGCCTTGTGCTTTGAGCTCCTTAGCATAATTAAGAATACCTTCATCTATGATTTTCTGCCAATCGCTCATAGCGTCGCAGTAATGAATCATACCGATGTCAATATAGTCCGTCTGAAAGAGGCGAAGGCTGTCCTCAAAGCCTGTCTTAACCTCATCGAGATTACGGGTGCGAAGATATTGCCCATTCTTCCAGATTGAGCAAATATGGGACTGAATATAGAATTTCTCACGCCTGCCGATAAGCGCCTTTCCGATTGCAGCTCTCATTTGCGGGTCGGAAGCGTAAACATCAAAGTAGTTAATGCCCACCTTTTCCGCCTCGTCAAGCATCGCATAGGTCATATTATAATCGTTTTCGGCAAAGCCCTCGCAGCCAAGCCCGATTTCGCTGACAGTAAGTCCTGTATTACCGAGTTTTCTGTAATTCATTAATTCTCCTTAATAAGTTGATGCCTTTGCGCTTGTCAGCTTCCATTCGCCGTTTATTTTATCAAGCGTAAATTTTAACTGCAAGCGCCAGGTGTGCTTTCCGCCGCCGAACACGGCAGCGGTTACTCTGCTTTTGCCCGTCATTATCGCAGTATCTCCGTTCACTTGTATATCAAGCTGTTCGGTCTGCTCATCAAAATAATTGAGCGTGCCGTTCATAATGCTGTCAATATAAACCGCCTTGCTCTGCTTCATCCCCGTCATATGCAGAAGATAGAAGCTTTCTCCATGAACGCGCTCTAATTCAGCACGGTTCTTATTAACCATCGCCTGATACATTTCATGATAAAGGCGTTCAATCCTTTCCCTATCTGATAAAGTTTGTTGCAACTCTGTTTTTCTCCTGTTCCGGCAATTCAACGCCTTCCTCTTTCAGCGTTTCGGCAATTACCGAAAGCGCCGTAAAGGTGCAGCCCGTTTTGTTTGGGCTGCCGTTTACTAATAATACTTTCATAACGCACCTCTTTCTTAAATAAAAAATGTTTCTGTTCCGTTAGCCTGAAGAAATTCCGTAATTAAAATAATCAGCCTTCAAGCGAGCTGCAGAGCTGCTCAAATTCAGCCAGGCGGGTATAGGATTCAAAGGCAAATTCCTGATATTTTCCGCGATCTCCCTGCCAATAAAGATAAAGCCACGGGCCGGCATCGCCTGCCTCAGCGTTATCACTTCTTTTCTTAACCTTGCCGCCCTCAATAAGCGATGTGAAACGCGCCCATTCTTCCTCGCTGAGCTCCATTGTTTTTGAAGCGGTTATATCACTTTCTTTGAGCGGCCAATGATCGCCCTCTCTTTTTTCATAATAAAACATATATGAATCGCCGCTGACGTAAAAATGATATCTTTTGTAATCCGGCGGGTTTGATGAGCTTGAATAGGTGTAATAAAACTCCGTAACATCTCCCAGTGAAACATTCTTGCCGACAATCATTTCACGCCCTCCTTTATCATTTGCGGTTTCCGCGGAATGCGAGATTGCCGAAAAGGCGGCAACCGCTATTATGACGACAGCTGATAAAGCTATCAGCACCGCCGCAAGTTTATGCTTTTGCATAAATTCTCCACCACTCTTAAAATCATTCAATATTCGCCCTGCTAATTATACCAATAAACGCAAAGGTTTTCAAGCCGCCCTGAAGCCCCGAAAAACAAAAAGGAACCGCCTTGGGTTATCCAGCATAAAGAAAGTGACAGAGTGTTTTACTCTGTCACCTTCTTTAATCACTCAATAGTGAATACGTAGCGTTAAACGTATTCATTTTTGCACTAACCTCTGAATAGTATGCAGCATTAGCTGTGTTTTGTATAATTGTATTTGTTTTTTCGTTCAATGTGTTTAATTTGCTTGAAACAGAATTACCCATTCTGTTAAGGTCAGAAACTAATCGTTCTGAATTCCTGTCGAGTTCCTTTAGAGTATCGTTACAACTCTCAATTGCCTGTCCGACATATATCATAGTTCCGTTAAGATTATCAAGTTTGTTGTCTATAATATCTAATTTTTCAATAATCATTTTTTTCATTTTTTCATCTTCATAGAGATTATACGCTCCTTCATGTCCCTGTAATTGAGTACATCTGCCTGTATCAAAATATCCATAAATAACCGATATTGGGACCAATCCTCTATATTCAGGATGAAGGCACAATATACCGTTGATTCGTATATTATAAAGAAGTTCCAAGGTTTCGTTAACTTTCTTTTTTTGTTCCCGAATTTTCATAAACTCATCTTTATAATATGCTCCGATTCCTTTTTCAAATTCATCTATCTGTTTTTCTTTTCTTTCGTTAAAGCGCTGTTCATACTCAATATACATTTTTTCGTTGAAACTCTTAATTCTATCGTTTTCAGCTTTTACTTTAGTGTAATCTTGTATATACTTTTTGTATTCGTCTACTTTTATTCTTTCGTCTTTATAGGCAACTAAACAGGCTATTATTGCACCTAATACAGCACATATTAAAATTGGAAGAGCCGAGGTTTTAATATCTCCATCAATAAAAGTAATAAAAGTAAGAACCAGCCCTGCTATTCCTCCAAAGAAAGCACCAGTAAAAAAACCAGAAAACAACTCAGCTGAATCCAATTTGTGTTCCTTTACCTTTGAAGGATATTTTTCTAGTCTTTTCATATTATTTCTGTATTTACTGTACTCGTTAGACTGCTTAAAATCTATTGTTCGTCTTCCGTTAGACAGCTTTCCAACCAATTGGCGTGATCTTTCATCAAGAATATAAAGTTGTTTTTCACAAGCATATATATCTTTTATATATTGAAACTGATTGAATTTATTGCGGTTTTCTTCGAATACAGTTCTTTCACTAACATTTGTTTTTATCCTTAGCTTATTATCCATAACATGTCCTCTCTTTGAAAATAAAAAATGCGTACAGCCGAAACTGTACGCCAAAAACGCAAGCTCANNAGCTCAACTGTCGCCAAACAATTATAAAAATGATTGCTAACCTACATTGTAGAATAGTCCATAATTATATAGAGCATCGCATTTTTATCAATATAGATAAAAACACTATTCCACAAATGTAGATAGTTATACTAAAGCAATCATATTCATTTTTATAATTATTTGGCAATTATAGTTTAGCATTAAAATATAACTTAGTCAAGAATTATGTCACAGACTGTAGCGAGCATAGAATCTGTACTGCCAAATCCCAAAAAAAGAAAAACAGACCGAAAAAAATTTTCGGTCTGAAAACTTCTTTATAACGGTCGCACCTTGGGATATCTTTACAGTTCCTTTTATTAATATTATGCGAATTCAACATCATCAGAAACAATGTGGCAAAACAGCATATCGTTTTCAAGATAGGTTTCAAAGGTTCCTGTTACGGTAACCTCCGTGCCGACTTCGGGATATTCGGATTCATCATGATCAACCCAAACAAATTCAATTCCCTGCTGGCAGCAAGCCGTCGCATCCGCAATAACAACGGAATAATAAGTAAGCCCGGTGTCACTTGCGTTGAGAACGGAGGTTGTGCCCTTCATTTTAATAACCTTGCCGACATAATCCTCCGGCGTAGTCATCATATTATTAACCTCTGAATAAACCATTGTGCTGGAGAGCGTGGTTAAATCCAAATCAACGGTTTGTGCCTTTGCCTCTGTTGTTTCGTTTTCTGTTTTACTGCCGGAGCAGCCTGTGAAAGCAAGCATTATGCACAATGCAATGCAAAGCGCCGCAAAAAGCTTTTTCATATTTTTATCTCCTTATTTTTTAACTGCGCCGATAAGCCAAAACATAAGAAAGCCGGCTATATCAACCGCCACGATTGTTGAGCCGACGGGGGTGCCGGCAAGAATTGCAATTAAGATTCCGAGCACGGAGCAAATCACCGAGAAAACGGCGGAGCAAATTGTTACCGCACGGAAATTTTTGAAAACACGCATTGCGGAAAGCGCCGGGAAAATAACCAGCGCGGAGATAAGCAAAGAGCCCACCAGATTCATTGCCAGCACGATAATTACCGCAATAATAACCGCAATCAGCAAATTATAGGCAGAGGCTCTGATGCCCGTTGCCCTTGCAAAGCCCTCATCAAAGGT
>DCTO01000113.1 GCA_002329285.1 Ruminococcaceae bacterium UBA1438 | reverse complement strand
ATGCCCTTTTACGTGTTCAACTTTAAGGACGAGTTTGAAAAAAGGGTTATCGACAAATTTATAAGCACCTACGAAAGCGGCGGCACACCCAACCCCTGCATTGACTGCAACAGATTTCTGAAATTTGAAAAGCTTTTCCTGCGCGCAAAGGAGCTTGGCTGCGACTGCGTTGTGACCGGGCATTACGCCTGCGTTGAATTTGACGAAAAGGCAGGGCGCTGGCTTCTTAAAAAGGGCGAAGATGAAAGCAAGGACCAAAGCTACGTGCTTTATTCCTTAACCCAGGAGCAGCTGGCGCACACGCGCTTCCCCCTGGGCGAATTTTGCAAAACCGAAATCCGCAAGCTTGCGGAGCAAAACGGCTTTGTTAATTCCCGCAAAAAGGACAGCCAGGACATTTGCTTTGTTCCTGACGGGGATTACGCCGCCTTTATTGAGCGCCGCACGGGCAAGGAATATCCCAAGGGCAAATTTGTGCTTGAAGGCGGAGAAATTCTGGGCGAGCACGGCGGGCTTATAAGATACACAATCGGCCAGCGCAAGGGGCTTGGGATTGCATATTCACAGCCGCTTTACGTTGCAAAAAAGGATCTTGAGAAAAACAAGGTTGTGCTCACAACGGGGGCTTCCCTTTTCACAACCGAGGTTACCGCAACGGACATCAATCTGATTTCCGTGCCCGAAATCAAGGGCGAAATGCGCATAAAGGCGCGCACGAGATATAATATGAAGGAGCAGAGCGGCACCGCAACCCAGCCGGACGAAAACACCATCAGAGTTGTTTTTGACGAACCGCAAAGGGCGGTTACCTCCGGGCAGGCGCTTGTGCTTTATGACGGCGACACCGTGGTAGGCGGAGGAACAATAATTTAGCCCCTCATCCGTCTGCTACGCATCCACCTTCCCCACGGGGAAAGCAAACAGGTTTGGTGATTAATATGAGAATGCGAAAAAAGAAAAATCTTGATTCACGCCTTGAGGCTGTTAGCGAGTATTTAACCGACTGCGAATATGCAGACCTGAATTTTCAGAACGCAAGGGCAAACAGGCAGCTGCTTGATTTAAAGGCGATTTACGGCAACGATAACCCGCTTGTGCTTGAAATCGGCTGCGGCAAGGGCACCTTTGCCTGCACCTATGCCGCAGAGCACCCCGAAATCAATCTGCTTGCGGTTGAAATGGAGGCAAACGTTTTGGTTTCCGCCTGCGAAAAGGCAAAGGAGGCGGGGCTGAAAAACATTCATTTCATGCGCTGCAACGCGCAATATTTGCCCGCTTATCTTGCAGAAAACAGCGTTGAGGCAATCTTTCTTAATTTCAGCTGCCCTTATCCGAAAAACACCTATGCAAACCACCGATTAACCCACAAGGCGTTTCTTGATATTTATAAAGAGCTGATGACGGAAGGCGCCGTTATCTGCCAAAAAACGGACAATCAAAAATTCTTTGAATTTTCAATTGAAAGCCTTTCGCAAAACGGCTTTAAGCTTTCAAACATCAGCCTTGATTTGCATAACAGCGATTTTGAGGGCAATATAATCACGGAATATGAGCAGCGCTTTATTGACGAGGGCAAGCCCATTTACCGCCTTGAGGCAAGAATATAAACATATTGTGCTAATAAAAAATACATTCAACCGCACCGCTGTTTTTTCTGCTTGACTTTGTATGGCAAACTTTATATAATGTTTATATAGAAATAATATCTTTGGAGGGTTAACAATATGAAATTAAGCAAGATATTAAAGGTTATCGGCGTTCTTGTTGCAATTGCAGGTCTTTTCGCAGCTGCTTATTTTGCAGTTAAAAAGATTATGGACAGGCAGGAGCCTGAATATTTTGATGATAACGATTTCTTTGAGTGCGATAATGATCTTGAAATCATTGAGGTTTCCAAAGAGGAACCGGCTGAGGAGCCCGTTGAGGAAGCTCCCGCAGAGAAAAAGCCTGCGCCAAAGAAAAAGAAGGCAGCTGCCAAAAAGGCAGAATAAAATCAGAATAACGATGGGCTGTTCACAGAGCAGCCCCTTGTTTTTTGCTTGCCGTAAAGCTACGGCATATTAAATTATGGTTTTTGATCAAACAGGAGATTATTATGACAGGAAATTATAGATGCGGGCTTGTTCTTGAGGGCGGCGGCTCAAGGGCGATTTACACAAGCGGCGTGCTTGACGCTTTCATTGAGGAGGGGCTTGAATTCCCATACGTTATCGGCGTTTCGGCAGGCGCTTGCAACGGCGCCAGCTTTCTTGGCAAGGCGCTTCACCGCCAGCACGATATAACAATTGATTACGTTAAAGATAAGAGATATATGAGCTTTGAAAGTATGTTTAAAAACGGCGAATATCTTAACGGAGATTGGATTTTTAACGAGCTCTGCTATGATCTTGCACCGCTTGACCATGACGCTTTTGAAAACAGCGAGGCAAAATTCTGCACTGTTGTTACAAATGCAACCACAGGAAAGGCGGAATATCTTTATCCTGATAATCTGCGCCAAAGAGGCTGCCCGGAAATCAGGGCAAGCTGTTCCCTGCCCCTTGTTACGAAGGGCACGGAAATCGGCGGCGAGCTTTATTTTGACGGCGGATTGGTGGATTCCATCCCGTTAAAAAAAGCGCTTGAGGACGGCTGCAAAAAATGTGTTGTTATCTTAACCCAGCACAAGGGCTATATTAAAAAGCCTATGAAGGGCGATGCAAGAAAGGTTTTCAAGCAATATCCCCTTGTTGCCGAAACGATTAACAACAGGCATGAAATGTATAACCGCCAGCTTGAGGAAGTTGAGCAGGCGGAAAAGGAAGGGCTGGCTTACGTTATCCGCCCCGCAAGACCGCTTGAATGCAACGCGCTGGAGAAAAATTCAACCAAGCTTGAGAGAATTTATCAGCTCGGCTACCAGCAGGCAACCCACCATATGGCGCAAATCAAGGCGTTTCTTGCAAATTAAAATTCAAATCAAAGGAATTCCAAAATCAAAAACTTTTGAAAAGGGCTTGACATTTGGAATTTTTTTGATATAATCAGATTGTACACAATTTAATTTTACAAAATTTAGGAGGTAAAAACTATGGGACTTTATGATTTCACTGTTAAGGATAACAAGGGTAACGATGTTTCCCTCAGCGAATACAGGGGCAAGGTGCTGCTTATCGTTAACACCGCAACAGGCTGCGGCTTTACACCCCAGTATGAGGGGCTTGAAAATATGTATAAGAAATACAACGAAAAGGGCTTTGAAATCCTTGATTTCCCCTGCAACCAGTTTGCTTTTCAGGCGCCGGGCGATGATGCAAAGATCGACAGCTTCTGCACTCTTAAATACAATACCACCTTCCCCCGCTTCAAGAAAATCAAGGTTAACGGCAGCGGAGCTGAGCCGCTTTATAATTTCCTGAAGGATGCAACGGACGGCAAGAGAATCAAATGGAATTTCACAAAATTCCTGGCAGACAGAGAGGGCAACATCGTTGGCCGCTTTGCGCCGAGCGATAAGCCGGAAGATATTGAAGCTTCTGTTGAAAAATTACTTTAATCGGGTTATAATAGATATTACAAGGGTGATATACTATGTTTGATGTTATTATTATCGGAGCAGGCCCTGCGGGAATTTCAGCCGCTCTTTATGCAAAAAGGGCAAACAAAAGCGTTCTCGTTTTATATCACGGCGAATCGCAGCTTGAAAAAGCCCATATGATTGATAATTACTACGGCGTTGGCAGTGTCAGCGGCGCAGACCTTTATCACAGCGGCATTGATCAGGCAAAAGCGCTCGGCGTTGAGGTGAGAGACGAGGAGGTTTTGCACATTGCAATGCAGGCCGATTTCAGCTATGAGGTTAAAACCGCAGCAGCTGATTATCAATGCACGGCGCTCATTCTTGCAACGGGCAACAAAAAGCTGCGGCCCAACATCAAGGGCGTTTCGGATTTTGAGGGCAAGGGCATCAGCTATTGCGCGATTTGTGACGGCTTCTTTTACAGAAAGAAAACCGTTGCCGTGCTTGGCAGCGGTGATTACGCCTTGAGCGAGGCCGGAGATTTGGAAAACATCGTTCAGAAGCTTTATATTCTTACAGACGGCAAACCCGCCCCGCAAACCGATAAATATGAAATCATAACAAAGAAAATCGCCGAAATTCAGGGCGATGAAAGGCTTGGCAGCGTTCTTTTTGAGGACGGCACTTCGCTTGAGCTTAACGGGCTGTTTGTTGCGCTTGGCGTTGCAGGCGGCGCTGATTTTGCAAAAAAGCTTGGCGTTGCGCTGGATGGAGATAGCATTAAGGCAAACCCCGATATGAGCACGAATGCGCCGGGAGTTT
Organism: Ruminococcaceae bacterium UBA1438; assembly: GCA_002329285.1. Lineage (GTDB taxonomy): Bacteria > Bacillota > Clostridia > Oscillospirales > Acutalibacteraceae > Eubacterium_R. Next base: position 734 of record DCTO01000113.1, on the reverse strand, counting down.
TTGCCTGCGGCAACATCACAGGCGGCCTGCTTCAGGTTTGCAAGGCTGTTTATGAGGGTGCCGAGGCGGGGCTTTCAGCCGTGAATTACATTAAATCTAAAAACAAATAAAGGAGATTAATTATGAGCGTTCTTGAAATCACAGAGGATAATTTTGAAGAGCTTGTTGTCAATTCAGGCAAAACCTGCCTTGTTGATATGTTTGCAACCTGGTGCGGCCCATGCAAGATGATGAGCCCGATTATTGANNTTCGGCGTTATGAGCATCCCCACAATTCTTGTTTTCAAAAACGGCGAGCTTGCTGAAACCTTCGTTGGCCTTCAGCAAAAGGAAACCCTTCTTGCCGCAATTAAATAAGGCTCCCGGAGCCGATATAAGCATAAAAAGCCCCGTGCGGTCTGCACGGGGCTTTGTTTCGCGTATTATTCGTTATATTCCTCAAAGAGCACTTTTTGCTCGGGATACTGGGCAAGCAAAAGCCTGACAAGTCTGGTTTCAATTAACTCGCAGGCCTTGCGGTTTCCTTCCGGGGTGCGCTGTTCAATAAGGCTCATTGCATACTCTGCCACGGAAGCGGTCATGCGGAGTTTTATCCTTCGTGTTTCGTCGAATTTCGGGTTTTCATACATAATATAGGATATGCTCAAAAGCTCCCTTGAGCTGCTTTTAACCTGCTCCAGCCACCCAAATAAATCCTCCGTTGCTTCTGTATACCGTCAATCTTCAAGTTCGGA
>DCTO01000069.1 GCA_002329285.1 Ruminococcaceae bacterium UBA1438 | reverse complement strand
GACGGCACTTCCGTCACTGTCAATATCGGCGAAAACGACGGCGACCCTGTTTTCTGCGTAACCGATCTGCTTCCCCACCTTGCGGCAGAGCAGTATAAGCGCCCCGCAAACGAGCTTATCAAGGGGGAAGAGCTTAATATTCTCATCGGCTCTCGTCCGTTTAAGGACGACGACGAAAGCGAACGTGTAAAGCTTAACCTCATGCAGATTTTAAACGAAAAATACGGCATTGTCGAGGCGGATTTTCTCTCGGCAGAGCTTGAGGCTGTTCCCGCATTTAAGGCACGTGACATTGGTTTTGACAGAAGCCTTATAGGCTCGTACGGGCAGGACGACAGAGTGTGCTCGTACACGGCTTTGAGGGCGATTTTAAAGCAGGAAAAGGTCAGGAAAACTGCAGTTGCAATCCTTACCGACAAGGAAGAAACAGGAAGCGACGGCAACACAGGGCTTAAATCCGCTTACCTTAAATATTTCATTGCCGATTTGGCGAAAACCTTCGGTGTCGAGGGCAGAACGGTTCTTTCCCATTCAAAATGCCTTTCCGCCGACGTAAACGCCGGCTTTGACCCGACCTTCCCGAATGTGCTTGAAAAGATGAATGCCGCTTATCTGAACGAGGGTGTCGTCGTCACAAAATTCACCGGTTCACGAGGCAAGGCTGGCACAAGCGACGCAAGCGCCGAATTTGTCGGTGAAATCAGAAACCTTTTTGACGAAAACGAAATTATCTGGCAGACGGGCGAGCTTGGCAAGGTTGATTTCGGCGGCGGCGGAACGGTTGCGCTTTACGTTGCGAACCTTAATGTTGACGTAGTAGATATCGGCGTCCCCGTGCTCTCTATGCACGCACCGTTTGAGGTTACCGCAAAAAATGACGTTTATATTATGTATAAGGCGTTTGATGTATTTTTCGGCAAGTAAATAATGTAAAATCATGACGGAAACACTCCCCAAGGCTGTTTTGCATATAGTAATGTACACAGCTTTTGGGGGTGCGGTCATGGTAAACAGGACAAGAGGGCGAAACGGCGGAAAAAAAATAGGCGTAAAGCTTATTGTGGCGGCAATTGCGATTGTTTCGGTGCTTGCGCTTATTGATATGCAAATTCGTCCCATTATTTTAAAGCTTTCCGCAAGCAAAAGCAGGGTCGCCGCAACGGAAATTATCAACAACGCTGTTTATACCGAGCTTCACAGCGAGCTTTTCAGCTATGAAAGACTTGTAAAGCTCACCTCAAACAGCGACGGTGAAATCATGTCAATTGAAAGTGATATGTACATGATAAACAGGCTTAAAACGGAGGTTGCGAGGCTTATAAACGAGGGGCTTGCAGAGCTTCCGAATCAGGATTTAAGCATACCGATAGGCACGGCGACGGGGATTCAGCTTTTTTATTCACGAGGACCGAGGATTCCGATTAAGGCAGAGCCTGTCGGCTATGTCAACACTCGGCTTGTAAGCGATTTTTCGGCGGCGGGGATAAACCAGACCCACCACAGAATTATCCTTGAGGTTGAGGTTGATATGATTGCGGTTATTCCGGGCTATACCAATACTGTTCAGCTTAAAACCGATTTTATCATCGCCGAAACGGTTATTTCAGGGAGAGTTCCCGATGCGTTTACGGAGGTTTTGACGGCGGACGACGGCTTTATTGATGAAATAAACGATTATGGTGCGGAAAATTTTACAGACTAATACTAATTTCTAATTGAGATTCAGTATATAACAGAGGAATTTATGGATATTGAAAAGGCAAGGCAGGAAATAAACACCTTGTGTGACGAGCTTAATCGGCACAACTATCGCTATTATGTGCTTGACGACCCGACGATTGACGACAGGGAATACGACCTCATGCTTAGACGGCTTGAGGAGCTTGAGGGGCAGTTCCCAGAGCTTTTGCGGGCAGATTCTCCGACACAGCGTGTCGGCGGCAAGGCGCTTACTACCTTTGAAAAGGTAAGCCATGCCGTCCAGATGGGAAGCTTGCAGGACGTTTTCAGCAAGGAAGAGCTTTTCGACTTTGACCGCCGTGTCAAGCAGGCTTTTTCCGATGCCGAATACGTCGTCGAGCCGAAAATCGACGGGCTTTCCGTGTCGCTTGAATATCAAAACGGTGTTTTCGTGCGAGGCTCTACCCGAGGCGACGGCTTTGTCGGCGAAAATATTACCGAAAACCTCAAAACAATCAAATCAATTCCGCTTAAGCTTAATGTCGGGCTGCCTTTTATTGAGGTTCGGGGCGAGGTTTATATGCCGAAAAAGAGCTTTGAGCGCGTTGTTGACCGTCAGCTTATTAATGGTGAAAAGCCCTTTAAAAATCCGCGTAATGCCGCTGCCGGCTCTTTAAGACAAAAGGATAGCAAGGTTGCAGCATCAAGAGGGCTTGATATTTTTGTTTTCAATGTTCAGCAGATTGAAGGCGCAGAGCTTCATTCTCACAAGGAAAGCCTTGATTTTTTAACAGAACTTGGATTTAACACGATTCCCGGATATAAGCTTGTTGATTCAATTGATGATGCAATTGCTGAAATTGATAAAATCGGTGAGAGCCGGGGAAATCTCGAATTTGATATCGACGGTGCCGTAATAAAGGTTGATGATTTCGCTATGAGAGCAGAGCTTGGTTCAACATCAAAGTTTCCTAAATGGGCTGTTGCCTTTAAATATCCGCCGGAAGAAAAGCAAACAAGGCTGGTCGATATTGAAATTGCAGTCGGCAGAACCGGCGTTCTCACTCCAACTGCTGTTCTTGAGCCGGTTCATCTTGCCGGAACGACTGTTTCAAGAGCAACTCTTCATAATCAGGATTTCATTAATGAAAAGGGTATTGACATCGGTGATATTGTAACCGTTCGTAAAGCCGGAGATATTATTCCGGAGGTGCTTTGTGTTAATGAGCATAACAGCGCTTCCAGCTTTAAATTTCCTGATGTTTGCCCAAGCTGCGGATCAACTGTTGTTCGAGAGCAGGATGAGGCTGCCATTCGTTGCATTAATCCCGATTGCCCTGCGCAGCTTTTGCGCAATCTTATTCATTTCTGTTCACGTGATGCAATGGATATTGAGGGCTTGGGCCCTGCAATTATCGAAACCTTTGTTGATAATGGGCTTATTACAAAAACTGAGGATATTTATACCCTAACTGCAGATAAGATTGAACAGGCTCAGCTTGAAGGCTTTAAGGAAAAAAGCATTAATAATATTATCAGCTCAATTAATAAGTCTAAAGATAATGATCTCGGAAAGCTGCTTTTTGCCCTTGGCATTCGCCATATCGGTGCAAAGGCCGCAAAGCTTCTGGCAGATAATTTCAAGTCAATGAGCGCAGTTTCATCTGCTTCAAAAGAGGATATTCTTAATATTGACGGCTTTGGGGATATTATGGCTGAAAGCGTTTTTGATTTCTTTTCAAATCCTAAATCTCTTGAGCTTATTAAAAATTTAGAAGAAAACGGAGTTAATATGAATTCAAATTCCGTTGTTATTGATAACCGCTTTGAAGGAAAAACCTTCGTTTTAACCGGAACTCTTGAGCAATTTAAGCGCAGCGAAGCTTCTGGCATTATTGAAAGCTTTGGCGGAAAAACCTCATCAAGCGTTTCAAAAAAGACTGATTATGTGCTTGCCGGTGCTGAAGCGGGAAGCAAGCTTGATAAAGCAAATGCTCTTGGTGTAACGGTTATTTCTGAAGCGGAATTTGGTGAAATGATTAAGTAATGAATATAAGAGTTAAGCAAAAGCGCTTATATGCGCTTATGAAATTTTTTGTTGTTTTCGGCGCACTGTTTATTGTTTTTTATATTGGCGCGAAGCCGACTGTTGATGATTTTAACCCCTCTGTTTCTGTTGCCTGCAGCTATGCTTGTGATGCATTGGTTGTTATTAATCTCGTTCTTATTTTTGCATATTACACTAAGTACGGCAAATGCGATGTTGTAATAGGAAATATATCTGATGAAACAGAGGATTGCGGTTATTATTTCATCAATTCGGAAGTTATGCCTCAGGAAGAATATATTTCTTGCATAAATAATAAACTTTGCGAGAATATGTTTTCCGTTAAAAAGGATTTTGAGCTTGATGAGCTGGATTTCTCTTTTTATGCCGACAAGCGTAAGGAATTCGTTTACTGCTCCCGGATTGATAAGCTTTCCCGTGGGGATATTATCGCTTATCTTGATACGGTGATTAATGACATAACTTATCATACTTTAAAAAGGCAAGGAAACGGCGTTTTGCTTTTTGTTACTGATGATGCGGAAGAGGGTGCTGTTTCACTCTCAAAGCTTATCGTCAATCTCGGAAGAAAGAATCAGATCAGGCTTGCAATTGCAATTGCACAGCCGCAAAACGGAAAGCTCTTTTTTCTCGGCAATCAGCAAACTAAACGCCAGCAGATGATAGTTAATTATGCAATGCTATCCGCGCTTCCGATAGAAGACAGACTCAAGGCTGTTGATAAGCTTGATTTCCAGGCCGCGCTTTCTGAAAAGTTAAATACCGCCACCGTGAGCGATCTCACGGCGGATATTATCAATATTCATTAGGAGAAAACTATGGTTAATGATGTTAGGATATTTTTAGATGAATTGAAAGGAAAAAAGGTTGCTTTTGTCGGCATGGGCGTGGCTAATGTTCCTTGCGCAAAGTGGCTCGCATCTCATGGTGTAATCGTTTACGCCTGTGATAAAAGGGATAAGGAATATATCGGTGTTGATATTTGTGCAGAGCTTGAGGCGCTCGGAGTTAATTTCAGCCTTGGCGATAAATATCTTTCCGTGCTTCCCGATATGGATTTGGTTTTCAGATCTCATGGAATTCTTCCTTTCCAGAATCATTGGATCGGTGAATGCATTGAAAGGGGGCAAAAGGTAACCACTGAAATGGAAATCTTTTTTAAATATTGCCCTTCAAAAATTATCGCCGTAACAGGTTCAAACGGAAAAACAACCACCACAACGCTTATTTCTAAAATGCTTGAAAAAAGCGGAAAAAGGGTTTTTCTCGGCGGCAATATCGGCAAAGCGCTTATGCCGGAGCTTGAAAATATCACCGCTGAGGATTACGCGGTTGTTGAGCTTTCATCCTTTCAGCTCTTAACTATGGGAAATATGGTTAATAAGCCTGATATTTCCGTTGTAACAAATATTGAAAGCACTCATCTTGATCATCATATAAGCCTTGATGAATACGTTGATGCAAAAAGAAACATCCTTATTTATCAGTCTGCCGATGCAAAAACAGTTCTCAATGCCGATTGCGATTATTCAATCGGCGGCAGAGTTTATCATGATATGCGCTTTGATGTTAGGGGAAGGCTATTTCAGTTTTCTGTCCGTCATCCTGTTGAAAACGGCGCTTATATGAAGGATAACGGTGATATCGTATTTGCTGAAAACGGGAAAGAAACCTTCGTTATGAATAAGTCAAGCATAATCATTCCCGGCATGCATAATGTTGAAAATTACTGCACTGCTATTACTGCTGTCTGGGGCTTGGTTTCAGTTGATGATATCGTTTCGGTTGCCGAAAGCTTCGGCGGTGTTGAGCACAGAATTGAATTTGTTCGTGAATTTAACGGTGTTCGTTATTATAACGATTCAATTGCAACATCGCCTTCAAGAGTTATCAGCGGGTTAAAAGCGTTTGACCAAAAAATAATTATGCTCTGCGGCGGCTCGGATAAGGGCAATGATATGAGTCAGATGGTGCCTTTGATTTTAGAAAAGGTTAAGCTTCTTGTTCTTAACGGAGCAACTGCGGATAAGATTTATGAAGCTGTTGTTAACGCTGAAGGTTTTAATGAATGCGGCATTGAGGTTGTTATGACGGATACAATGGAAAGCGCGCTTAACATTGCCAAGGAAAAGGCTGTCAAAGGAGATATAGTTTCTCTTTGTCCCGCTTGCCCTGCGTTTGATCAGTTTAAAACCTTTGAGTACAGGGGCAGAAAGTTTAAAGAATTAGTAAATAGTTTTAAGGATTAACGAAATATGGATACACTTGATTTAATTAAAAAGCTTGTTTCTGTTCCTGCAGTTTCGGGAACGGAATATAATCTGCAAAAAACTTTGCGTGAAATATTAGAGCCCATCGGGGATGTTTACACCGACGATATGAATAATCTTTATTGCACTGTTGGAGAGGGATATCATTTTCTTCTTGATGCCCATACTGATGAAATCGGATTTGTAGTAACTGAAATTACGGACGGGGGCTTTTTAAAGGTTTCAAATTGCGGCGGGATAGACAGGCGCCTGCTCCTTGCTTCAGAGGTTTCCGTTTGGGGCAAGAAAGAAGTCAGGGGCGTAATATCAACTTTACCTCCGCACCTTCAGAAAAATGATGATGAAGAAAAGGTTCCTGAAATATCAGAGATTGCAATTGATATCGGGATGACAAAGAATGAGGCTGAAAAAATAATTTCACTTGGCAATAGAGTAACATTTGCTCATTATTTCACACACCTTCTTGGAAGCAAAATTTCTTCAAATTGCCTTGATGACAGAGCTGGCTGTGCAGCAATTATTCTTGCATTGGATAAAGTTAAAAAGCTTCCCGTTAAGATAACCGTAATGTTTTCTTCACAGGAGGAGGTCGGCACGAGAGGTGCAAAAGTTGGACTCTTCGGCAAAAATGTCGACGAGGCTATTGCTGTTGATGTTTCCTTCGGTTATACTCCTGATTGTAAGAAAGAAGAATGCGGCGAGCTTTCAAAGGGAGCCATGATCGGCATTTCGCCAACCTTAGACAGTGAAATATCAAATGGTTTAATTTCTGCAGCTGATAAATCCGGAATTCCCTATCAAAAAGAAATTATGAACGGAAGAACAGGCACTAACGCCGATGTTATTTCCGTAAACGAAAGCGGCATTAAATGCGGCCTCGTTTCAATTCCGCTTAAATATATGCACACC
>DCTO01000094.1 GCA_002329285.1 Ruminococcaceae bacterium UBA1438 | reverse complement strand
CCGTTTATGAAATGATGCTCTGGTGGCTTGTTAAGGGGATTGATGGCTTCAGAATGGACGTCATCAATTTCATCAGCAAAACACCCGGACTTCCGCAGGCAAATGCCTTTTTGGGAATGCTTACAGGATATAAGGGCGCTGAATACTATTTTTACGGTCCCCGTCTCCATGAATTTCTTCATGAAATGCGTGAAAAAACCTTCGGCAATTATGATGTTTACACCGTCGGCGAATGCGGCGGCGCAGGCATTGAAATGGATAAAATGCTCACAGCCGATTGCCGCGGCGAGCTGGATACGGTGTTTAACTTTGATTTTCTTATGAATCAGGGGCACACTGATTATGATTATTACGACTATGACCTTTATAAGGTTATGCAGGAGTTTGAGCGTTTCCAAACGGGTTACACAAATCATTGCTGGCCGGCTGTGTTCTTTGAAAACCATGATAATCCCAGAATAGTCAGCAAGGTTGATAAAACCGGGGCTTACCGTGAGGACATTTCAAAAATCTGCGGCCTAATTGAAATGACTCTGCGCGGCACTCCTTATATCTATCAGGGGCAGGAGCTTTCAATGGGCAACGGCGATTTTGAGAATGCTTCCCAGCTGAATGATGTTGAGGCGGTAAACACCTATAAAGAGCTGCTTAAAAAGGGTAAGCCGGAGGAAAAAGCATTCTTCCGCGCAAAAACCGGTACCCGCGATAACGCGCGCACTCCGTTTCATTGGAGTGACAGCAAGAATGCCGGCTTCACAACCGGCACGCCTTGGCTGAAAATAACATCCGATTACAGAAAATACAATGCAGAGGATGAGGCGGCAAATCCCGAAAGCGTTCTGAATTTTTATAAAAAAGCCATTGCTCTGCGCAAATCCACCCCTGCGCTTGTTTACGGCGATTTTTTGAGAGCAGGGGACGTTAAGGCGCCTGTTTTCTGCTATTACAGGGGCTATGAGCAAGGCCTTTATTATGTTGAGCTTAACCTCAGCGCAAAGCCGCAGCCGCGTCCTTACAGCACTGCGGAATTTGAGCTTTTGCTTTCAACAAAGGGTAATGTTTCAGAGCTCCTTCGCCCATTCGAGGGAAATGTTTACAGGATTAAATAATAAAAATTGACAAATTATTTGTTTTATATTATATTATTTATAGATATTGCAAATACTTTATCAATAAAAGAGAGCGGTTAGAAGCAAAGCTTTCCGCTCTCATTGTATAAAAGGAGAAATTTATGGATAATGTTGCTGTTTTAATTCCTTGCTATAATGAGGCAAAAACCATCAAAAAGGTTGTGGAGGATTTCAAAAGAGAGCTTCCGCTCGGAGGAAAGATTTATGTTTATGATAATAATTCCTCTGATGACACTGCTGAAATCGCAGCTGCAGCCGGCGCAATCGTGCGCCATGAATATCAGCAGGGAAAGGGCAATGTTGTTCGCCGTATGTTCAGGGAAATTGATGCTGAATGCTATATCCTTGTTGACGGGGATGACACTTATCCCGCAGATTATGCCGGTGAGATGATCAAAATGGTCACCGAAAAAAATGTTGATATGGTTGTGGGGGACAGGCTTTCCTCAACATATTATGAGGAAAACAAAAGGCCGTTTCATAATTTCGGAAACAGCCTTGTTAAAAACAGCATTAATCTTCTCTTTAAAAATGACATCAAGGATATTATGACGGGCTATCGCGCCTTCAGCTATGAGTTTGTAAAAACCTTCCCCGTGCTTTCAAAGGGCTTTGAGATTGAAACGGAAATGAGCATTCATGCCGTTGATAAGAATATGTATGTTGAAAATCTCGTTATTGATTACAGGGACAGGCCAGAGGGCAGCGAATCAAAACTTAACACTTATTCGGATGGCATTAAGGTGCTGCTTACAATCATCCGTCTTTTCAGAACTTACAGGCCGCTTGCTTTCTTTGCAGCGCTTGCGCTTGTGCTTTTTGTTATCGCAATGATTTTCTTTATCCCTGTTTTCGTTTCTTTTCTTAAAACAGGCAGCGTTGCAAAGATTCCGACTCTTGTTGTCAGCGGCTTTACTGTTATGGCGGCAATTCAGTCCCTCTTCAGTGGGCTAATTTTAAACACAATTAATAAGAAGAATAAGCAGGATTTTGAATTCAGACTTCAGTCTGTAACCAATCAGCGCCATGCGCTTGAGAAAAATAAGATTGATTTCGGCGAGTTAAATATGGACCTTTAATTCTTGCTTCAAAAAATATAACCCTGGAGAGGAATAATGAAAAAGCTATTCGGGCAGATAATTAAATTCGGCTTCGTCGGCGGCAGCGCTTTTGTTATAGATTACGGGCTGATGATTTTGCTTACAGAGGTTTTCGGCATAAAGTATATTATATCAAGCGCCATTTCCTTCTGTGTTTCGGTTGTTTATAACTATATTTTAAGCATTTTCTGGGTTTTCGATGTTGATAAAAAATCAAGCCAAACCAAGAATTTTGCGGTTTTTGTGTTCTTAAGCGTCATTGGTCTCGGCATAAACCAGCTGCTTATGTTTGCCGGCACGGATCTGGCTGGCATAAATTATATGATAACAAAGATTTTTGCCACCGCCGTTGTTATGGTTTATAATTTCATAACAAGAAAAATCTTTCTTGAAAAAAGAGGGCAGGAGCTTAAAGCGCTGCTCTTTAAGCTTTTGTTTGATGTTAAAAATCCCGTGCGTTATTTAACGCTTACGGTGCTTTGGGCGTTCGCTTTTATTGCGGTTTTTATTGATCCTTCAAAATTTTCAACCGCAAATCAGGTTGGCGGCGGTATAACCGCTATAATAACTCTGTTTGTCAGCGAATTTTCTCAAGCAGGCATTTCCCAGGTGTTTGCCGCTGCGGCAATTGCTCTGCTTTTTCAAAAAGAATATTTCATTAAGGGCAAAAAAATCTCAATAACAGCTGGGATTATTTCTTTAATGTTTTCCGCGTTTATGCTGCTTGGAATGAGCTTTGCCTCTTTTCATGATTTTTCCTTCATCATCGGCAGCAAGTGCCAGTTTGTTATTGCCTGCGTTGTTTTCATCGGCTTTTGCTTTTTGTTTTATCCGCTTCTCAAAATGGTTTATGAGTGCTTCGATGCAATCAGATTAAAGAAAAGCTATGAATACACGGGTGTGAAAGCTCTTGTTTCAAAGTATTTCCTGCCTTTAAGCTTTTGCGTGATTCTTGGAGTTTGGCTTGTTCAGATGCTGCCAACCTTCCCCGGAAGCCTTCCTTATGACGGGCGCCGCCAGCTTGAAATGTTTTATGGATACGAGGAATGGAGCATGTTCCACCCCTATGCCAGCACCTGGCTTATGGGCACGCTTCAGGGCATCGGCAAAAATCTTTTCGGCGATGATAAATCCTTGCTTGTTTATATCGCCGTTCAGGTCGTTTTTTCAGCGGCGGTTTATGCAGCTGTCTGCAACTTCATCAAAAAGAAGGGCATGCCTTTAAGAGTCTGCGTGCTTTTCGTTGCTTTTTATGCCTTTGTGCCGGCTTTCTATTCATATAATCAGGCGGTTATGAAGGATGGCATTTATATGGCCGCCTTTGCCTGGTTTATTCTTGAATACGTTAAGGTGCTCACTAAAGACAGCAACGCTTTTGGCATTGCAGGGCTGATTTTCTCGTGCTTCCTTGTGTGCATATTAAGAAATAACGGGCCTTATCTTGTTTTGCCCGCTCTTCTTGTTCTTATATTTATCTGCGCAAAGAATAAAAAGGCGTTTGCCGTTGCGGCACTTGCGCTTGTTATGCTCGGCAACTGGGCTGTTAACACAAAGCTTGTTGAGAAAAAAGAAATTGCAGAGGGCACGCAGGTTGAAGCTATGAGCATTCCGCTTCAGCAGATTGCAAGGCTTTCCGTAAAGTATCCCGAAGCCCTGTCAGAGCAGGATATTCAGATAATAGACAGAATTGTTAAATATAACAATCTCAAGAATTATAACCCGGAATGCTCTGATCCCGTTAAAAGCGTTTACAGGGATTTTGAGGATGATGAGTTGTCTGAGTTCTATGAGCTGTGGCTTGAAAAGCTTGCAGAGCATCCGTTAACTTATGTTGAAGCAACGATGAACCATGTTTTCGGTTATATTTATCCGTTTCATACTTACACAAAGTTAAGCGCTTATCCTCTTTATGTCAAGGATTACGTCAATGAAGAATCAGAGGGCGTTGTTTTCTCTGAATATGCTTTCTCGGCTGATACGGTAAGTATGTCCTTTAAATATGCCCATTCGTGGAGCAGCATTCCATTGCTATCTCTGCTTGTTAATCAGGCATTTTATGTTTGGGTTTGCATAATCCTCGTTGGCGAGGTTTTAAGAAAAAAGGATTTCAGAAATCTTTTTGTTTTCGTTATTCCGGCGCTTAATCTTTTGGTGTGCTTCGCCTCACCGGTTAACGGTTATGTCCGTTATATGCTTCCGATTATGGCGTCAATTCCGCTGTTTGTATATATTGGGCTTCCGCCCGTAAACGGCTTGGCAGAGAAATCTGCAAAATTANNGGAATGAAAGCGTTAAAACGAAACCCTTCCGTTGAGCTAACAAGGCTGATTGCCTGCCTGATTGTTATCGGCGTGCATTGCGGGCTGGGCTCACAGATAAACGGCCATTATGATTTATCCAGAACATATATCGCAACCTTTCTTGCGGACGGCACAGGCATATTCTGGCTAATAGGAGGCTTTTTCTTCTTTTCCTCAAATAATTACGGAAAAAAGATGAAAAGCACCTTCACCCGAATTATTATTCCGATGCTGCTATTAAGCGTGTTTGCTTATTTTTTCGGCGATGCAATAACAAACGGCACTCCGGTTTCTCAGGGCTTTGATGTTTCTGTTCAATCGCTGAAAAGCGTTTTAAAATCCCTCAGCCGCTGGCGCAATCCCGTTGATGAATGCGGGCATCTTTGGTATCTTTACGTTTATATTTTGCTCGCTTTTGTTTCGCCGATGCTATGCACTTTTTCAGAGTATTTAAGCAAAAGTAAGAAAAGAGAGCGCCTCTTTTTGCTTCTCTCATTCCTTTTCCTTGTCTGGAATGATTATGCGATGAATGAGCTTGGCGAATTTTCTCATCATATGTTCGGCGGCGCAGTTCCCGGCGCAATTATAATGCTTTGGGGCAGTATAATTTATCGCCACAGAGAGTTTTTTGCAAAAAGGATTTTCATCCCCATAAGTCTCGTTTCCTTTGCGGGGCTTAATTTGTTAAGAACCTATATTCAGATGGCAAGAGCGGATGCAGGAATTGATAATAATGCGATTTTGTATTGGTACAGCTCCATCGGGCTTCTTTGCTCAATATCGCTTGCTGTGTTTGGCTTTTCGCTCATCAAAAGCACAAAGCCGAATTTGCTTAACCGCCTGATCTGCTTCCTTGCGTCTTACACCTTCCCGGTGTATCTGATTCATATTCTTGTGCGGAATTATTACAGGCGCATCGGTGTAATGGATTATTTGTCCAAGCTGTTTTTAACAACCTCGGGCGGCCAGGCAAGCATCTGGCAGGAGTTTGTTTACACGGGCGCCGTAATCGTTTCTGTGTTTGCTGCAGCGCTGGTGATCAGCATAGTGTTAAGATTTATCAAGAAACTGCTGCTGTTTCCGTTTTCAAAAGGAAAAAAGAAAAATGCAGCTTCTGAAATTAAGGCTTGACAAAGAATAATTTATATATTATATTATCTATTGTTGGAATATAAACAAAATGAGAGTGGCTTGAAAAAGAGCCGCTCTCATATTATTGTTAGGAGGATTTATGGCAGGTATGAATACTGTTGACCGCGTCCGTGAAATCATTTCTCCCTATGCAGCAGAGCTTGGCCTGCAGCTTTGGGATATAACCTTTAAAAAAGAAGGCACAGATTGGTATTTAAGGGTTTTCATTGATAAGGACGGCGGCGTATCGGTTGATGATTGCGTTGATTTAACTCACGCTATAACAAAGCCCCTTGATGAGGCGGATCCGATTTCCCAGTCCTATATGCTTGAGGTTTCGTCCCCCGGAATTGAAAGGGAACTCAAAAGGGATGAGCATTTTGAAAAGTATATCGGCTCTCCCGTTATGCTCCGCGCTATCAGAGCGATTGACGGCGTTCGGGATTTCACGGGAATTCTTAAAGAATATATTGACGGGCAAATCACAATTCAGCTGCAGGACGGCAATTCGCTTTCCGTAAATAAAAAGGATTGCTCCTATGTTAAGCTGGATGATTTTGATATAAATGATTTTGATGCGGAGATTTAATCTGCAGCAATTAACGAATTAATGAAAGGATGATAGGAAAAAATGAACAAGGAATTTTTTGAAGCAGTGAGAATGCTTGAGCAGGAAAAGGGTATTCCTTCAGAGTATCTTTATGAAAAGATTGCAACGGCAATCTGCACGGCGGCAAAGCATAACTATAACGGCAAGGATATTGTTCACTGCGATATTGATCCCGAAAAGGAAAAAATGAAGGTTTATGTAACCAAGAATGTCGTTGAGGAGATTGAGGATCCTGACACCGATTTAACCCTTGAACAGGCTCAGGCATATCGCAAAACTGCAAAGGTTGGCAAAACGATTGATATCCAGCTCAAAACAAAGGATTTCAGTAGAATCGTTGCCCAAACTGCAAAGCAGGTTATCCGCCAGGCTCTGCGTGAGGCTGAAAGAAGCAAGCAGCTTGAGGAATTCCAAAGCAAAAATCAGGAGCTTATCACCGCAAAGGTTCATCGTGTTGATCCCATCACCGGCAATGCAACCCTTGAAATCGGCAAAACAACCGCAATCCTTCCGAAAAGCGAGCAGATTCCCGGCGAGGTTATCAAAGAGGGAGATAACATTAAAATCTTCGTTGTTGATGTTCGCGAATCAAAAGGCCCCAAGATTCTTATTTCAAGAACTCATCCCGGTCTTGTAAGGCGCTTGTTTGAAACCGAGGTGCCTGAAATCTTTGACGGCACAATTGAAATTAAATCCATCTCCCGCGAGGCAGGCTCACGCACAAAAATCGCCGTTTACAGCACTGATGAGGAAATTGATCCCGTCGGCGCTTGCATCGGCCCAAGAGGCCAGCGTGTTTCAAACATCGTTGATGCTCTCGGCGGAGAGAAGATTGATATTGTTAAATACAGCGAGGATCCTGCAGAATTTGTTGCAGCAGCGCTTGCACCGTCAGCAGTTGTTGAGGTTGAAATCCTTGATGAAACCGTGCCTGCCTGCCGCGCAACCGTTCCCGATGATCAGCTCAGCCTTGCAATCGGCAACAAAGGCCAGAATGTTCGCCTTGCCGCTAAAATCACAGGTTGGAAGATTGATATCAAGCCCGAATCAGGCTTTTATGAGGGCTCTGCGGAATAACAAACTATTTTGATTTGAGTGATATTATGAAGCAAAAAAAAGAAGCAAAGCGTATGTGCACGGGCTGTGCTGAAATGTTTCCGAAAAGGGAGCTTATCCGTGTTGTTAAAAGCCCTGAGGGTGAAATCAGCATTGATTTAACCGGCAAGAAAAACGGCAGGGGCGCATATGTTTGCAATAACATAGAATGCCTCAAAAAGGCAAGAAAGAAAAAAGCGTTTGAGCGTGCATTTTCAGTTTCTATTGATGATGCCGTTTATGAAAAAATGGAAGAAGAGATTTTGAATGGCGCAGCAAATGAATAAACTGCTTTCAATGCTTGGCATTGCAAGGCGCGCAGGCAGGCTTTCAATGGGGCATGATATGGCGGCAAAATCCATATCCTCCGGCAAAGCAAGGCTGCTGCTTTTTGCAAAGGATATATCGGAACGGGCAAAAAAGGATATGCTTTTCCTTGTTGAAAAGCAAAATGTGCAGCTTCCTGTTATTTATCTCACCCAAACGATTGATGAAATCCATTTTGCCCTTGGTTATAAAGCAGGAATTATAACCGTTAATGATGATAATTTTGCAGAAAAAATCAAATCTCTTTCAACAGAATCGAATTAAGGAGGAAAAGTTATATGGTTATTAAGGTAAAGGTTTCCGATATTGCCAAGGATTTTAACTTAGCTAATAAGGATATTATTTCAATCCTCGGCGAGTATTGCGAGGGCCCTGCCAAGAAAGCTTCAACAGTTCTTGAGGAAGAAGAGCTGAATATACTTTTTGATAAATTAACTATTGCTAACAGCGTAAAGAGTTTTGACGCTTACTTTAAATCGGCAGAGGAAAAACTCGCCAAGAAGGAAAAGACGGAAAAGAAGCCTGCCGAAAAGAAAAAGGCTGTTACAGAAAAAGATAAGAAGCGCGAAAGTCAGGCTGCAATT
>DCTO01000110.1 GCA_002329285.1 Ruminococcaceae bacterium UBA1438 | reverse complement strand
ATTATCTATGCTAAAATATATTTAAATTTCAATTTGGAGGTTGCTTTATGAATAAGATTATTAAAAGAGCCCTCGCAGTGATTATGGCCGCTTTAATTGCTTTTGGCTCATCAACTGTTGCATTTGCAAAGGAGAGCGTCACTCCCGTTATTATGGGTCCGGGCCTTGGCTCAACAGCGCTTTATAAAAATCCCGGCACAGAGGATGAAGCCGAGGTTGGTTTTAGCGTTTCTTCAATTCTTAACCTTGATTTAATCAGCAATCTGCTTCACATTTTTAACGATGCTGATGTTGATTTTGAGGAACTTATGGATCAGCTTAAAGCTGCTGCATCAAATTTCACGGATTTTGCGTGCGATGAAAACGGCGAATCCTTAAACGATGTCGGCATCAAAAATTATTGGGAGGATTCAATGGCAAATCATCCTGATTATTTAACAAGCCGCTCTGCAAATGAGCCTGCAATCGTTAGGCAGATTACTGATAAAATCGGCCCTGAAAATGTTTTCATATTAAATTATGACTGGCGAATGGACGTTTGTGACACGGCTGATAAGCTTAACGACCTTATTCAGGCTGTTAAATCACAGACAGGGGCTGATAAGGTTACCCTCGTTTCCGGATCGCTTGGAACGAGCGTTGTTTCTGCATATATGGATGAATACGGCACTGATGATATTAAGCGCTCTGTTTTTATTGACGGCGCGCTTCAGGGCGTTGACGTAACAAATGCATATTCAAAGGACGTTTATTTTGACGCTGATGAAATTCTTGATTATTTCAAGGAAGTTAAAGAGGTTTATGAAAGCGATTCCGTTGATCTTAATACAATTTACCAGGCTGTTAAGCTGCTGAAGCCGCAACTTCAGAATGCATGCAATTATTTGAACAGCATTGTTAATGACAGCTCAAAGATTGACAGGATTTATACCGAAGTAATCCTCCCGATAATCGGCAATATTCCCTCCCTTTGGGAATGCGTTCCTTATGACCAGTTTGATGATTGCGTTAAAACCATTCAGGATATGGGCTTCCTTGATCCTTCATCAAAGCTTTATGCAAAGATTCAGAATTATCACCAGGTTCAGGGCAGATGCCGTGATAATCTCAAGGCTTTCAAGGATAACGGCGGTGAAATAGCAGTTGTTGCTAACTACGGAGTTGCCGGTATTCCCGTAACGAGCAAGCTTCATAATGAAACGGATATTTTGATTGATCTTAAATACACCTCAATCGGCGCAACCGTTGCTGATCACGGTGAAACTGTTGACGGATTTGGAATCTATATTTCCCCTGACCGTCAAATTGACGCATCAACTGCCCTTTTCCCTGATAACACCTGGTATGTTAAAAACATACTGCATATGAATTATGCTTATGGAACTGAGGCAACAGAATTTCTTGCATATCTTGCAACTGATGAAAAGGCTCCAACGTATAAAACCGTTAAAGAGGATCTTGGATATAACCGTTTCCTTGAAACTGATAAGGAGCAAAATATTATTGAAAACACATCAGTAACTGCAGATAAAAGCAAAAAATCGCCGAATACTGGATATGAAAACCTGTTTGCTTCTTTAGCTTTAAGCGCATTGGCGGCTGTAGGAATGTATATAGCTTCAGTTAGAAAAGAAGAAACAATATAATATTTTAAAGCACTGCTGAGGTCAGCCTTTTGCAGTGCTTTTTTATCCCCCCACGGGGCTTGTATGCTAATAATCACAATGATATAATCTGATTATTAATTACATTGTGAGGATAAAACTATGATTGAAAACAGAAAACAAAACAGCATCAGAATGATTGTAATAACAGGCTTATGCATTGCTCTTTGCGTTGTGCTCCCCTTTGCATTTCATATGTTTCCAAACGGCGGCTCAATTTTTTGCCCCATGCACATTCCCGTGCTTCTTTGCGGTTTGATTTGCGGCTGGCAATATGGCCTGCTTTGCGGCATTACAGGGCCGTTGCTTTCATCATTGCTTACCGGAATGCCCCCTGCTCCGATTCTTCCCGGAATGATGGTTGAGCTTGCGGTTTACGGCATTGTTGCCTCGCTGATGATGAAGCTTGTTCAGACAAAAAGCACTTATGCTGATTTATATATCAGCCTTATTACTGCCATGCTTGCCGGCAGAGTTATTTCAGGAATTGCAAAGGCACTGATAATTTCTCCTCCCGAAAACATGCAGGCATTTATTGTTAACTGGGCAACTGCTTCATTTGTCACAGCTCTGCCGGGAATTATTATCCACCTTGCACTGATTCCAAGCTTAGTTTTTGCACTTCAGAAAGCAAAGCTGATTCCAAACAGATATCCGAAAGCTTCTGACGGTGCAGTCAAAAAGGAAAAATAAATCAATGATAAGCAAAAAAGAAATTAAAGAATTCTTTAATAACCACGCTGCTGTTTGGGATGAAAACTCACAGGTTAATTCTGAAAACATAGAGATTATTCTTAATTATGCAAAGGTAAGCAGCAGTAAATCTATACTTGATATTGCCTGCGGCACCGGCGTTATGTTCGATTATTATTTGGCAAAAGAGGTTTCCTGCATTACAGGAATTGATATTTCAGGTGAAATGATTAAGCTTGCCCGGGATAAATACGTTGACTTCAAAAATATAAATCTCATAACCGCCGATGCAGAGGAATTCAAATTTGAGAAAGAACATGACTGTTGTATCATTTTCAATGCATTTCCGCATTTTTGCAATCCTGAAAAGATAATCAAGAATCTCTTTAACGCCGTTAAATCCGGCGGAACAATAACAATAGCCCATGACCGCAGCAAAGCTGAAATTGATAAGCATCACTCAGGCGAAGCAAGGCATATTTCAAACGGCTTGATGCCGGCAGAAGAGCTTGCAAAACTATTGAATGTATGCGGCTTTGAAGAGATTAATTATATATCTAATGAAGATATTTACATAGTGACAGGCTCAAAACCGATTAAATAATATTATATTTTTTGCGT
>DCTO01000083.1:3119-5172 GCA_002329285.1 Ruminococcaceae bacterium UBA1438 | reverse complement strand
AAAGATGTCAGTTCGTTGCTTAAATCTTAATATTCTACTTCAAGTAGTCTTTTTTGTGCTGTCTGCACAACCTGGAGCAGTTCAATTTTTCCGTGTCCTTTAGTTTTGCTTGTTTTATCTGCGCTTTCGCTTTTTTTGCTGTGGATTCTGAACGGAATAATCTCCGTAATAAACGCTGCCGGCGGAGGGGCGTTGGTCAGCACCGCGCTTAATCAGCCTTTCCTCAATCTCTTTATAGATTATGTTTGAAGGCTCCATTGCGCAAGCCTCTTTGATGTGATTATACGCAATTCTGTCCCTCCCCGCGCGCTCATTTGCAACTGCCGCAAGGTAATACCATTCTGCGGTGCGGTTGTCAATATGGCTCAGAACGTTCAGCGCCTGCGCAAACTGGCGGTTATTGATAAACTGTGCAGCGGCGTTGAGGTGCGCTCTGTCCCCATCGCTTTGGCGTTCTTGAGAATATTGGCGATAGCTTCTTTGCCCCGGGTTTGTTGCGGCTTCCTTCTTAACTTCATCATAAGCGGCGTTGATTTCCGTCATCATTTTTGCGGCAACCGCGTTGTTTGGATTTAGGTCAGGGTGATATTTTTTTGCAAGCCTTTTATATGCCCTTGTGCATTCCGCTTCCGAAGCGCCGTCAGGCACACCCAAAACCTGATATGGATTTTTACTCATATTTCACCTGTAAAATCTTATTTAGTATATGATATCATATCGCGCACATATTTTAAAGAAAAATATTATCTTGAAATATTCCCGCATATTTGGTAATATTAGGTTATAAAATTTTATGGAGGTAGTTTATGTTTCCTGTACTTATGACTATCGGAGATTCCATCAACGATGTTTTTTATGATTTTGATTTGGCAATCTTCAAGTTTTTTGCCGCAATTCAAAACGGCTTCTTCACGGTGCTTGCAAAGGCTTTCACAACCTTCGGCGATGAGGCTTTTGTTATACCGATGATTATTTTTGCCGTTGCTCTTATGTTCTTTAAGAAAACCAGAAAATATGGCTTTGCGCTTTGCTTTGCAATTATTGCGGGCACGCTTATCACAAACGTTCTTGTTAAGCCGGCTGTTTTAAGAATCAGGCCTTATAACACGCTTCAGGATGTTGATTGGTATATGCAGGCTTATTTCGGCGCCGGAACGCTCAGCGAAAGCGATTATTCCTTCCCCTCGGGACATACAACTGCCGCTTTTGAAATTGCAACGGCTCTCTGCCTTTGCTTTGCAAGCGACGGCAAAAAGAAAATCGCATGGATTTTCCCCGTTATTGCATGCTGCACAATGGGCAGCCGCGTTTATCTGATGGTGCATTATGCAACCGATGTTATCGGCGGCTTAATTGTTGGTATCTGCGCAGGTCTTATTGGTTATTTCCTTTCAAAGCTTTGCATGTATCTTATTGAAAACAAAAAGCCATTCACAATGCTCAAAGATGTAGATCTTGCAAAGCTTAAGCCTTTGAAATGGACAGAGGGCAAGGGCGGCGTTATTTCAATTGCAGCTGTTGTTATTGCTCTGTTCTGCATCGGCTTCATTCCTTCTCTTTCAGAGGGCGGTGAATCAGCTGTTCGTTGCGCATATGAAGGCGATTATATCTGCTATAATGAGGCAAAGGTTGATGATGAGGATTATCCGGCAATAGATGGCAAGAATTATTGCAAAATCCACTGGAATATGCTTAATGAAGAAACTGCTGCTTCGGCAGACGCGGATGAATAAACAATCATAACTAAAAGCACTCGGATTTGGAGCCCCTTCATAAAGAAGGCTGACCCTTACGGGTGCTTTTTATATTGCTGTGCGGTAATCACAAACAGGCAGCGTAAAGCATAGAATTTCAAGGAGGGGATTGCTTTGCCTGAAATAAGTCTTTGCATGATTGTTAAGAATGAAAGTGCGGTATTGCGCCGATGCCTTGAAAGCGTAGGCAGCTTTGCCGATGAAATAATAATTGTTGACACGGGGAGCGAGGATAACACAAAAAGTATCGCCGCTGAATTCACCGAAAAAATATTCGATTTTAAGCGGTGTGATGATTT
>DCTO01000083.1:0-3106 GCA_002329285.1 Ruminococcaceae bacterium UBA1438 | reverse complement strand
GACGTTATTCTGGATGAGGATTATGATAAGCTCCTTGCCTTAAAAAAGAAATTTCCTGAAAATGCAGATGTAATAATGCTTAAATATAACACTGCCTTTGATGAAAATGGCAATCCGTTGATGTCCTTTTACCGCGAAAGGATAATTAAGAATAATGCGGGATTTTGCTGGCGCGGCAGAGTGCATGAGGCGATTGAATACAGAGGCAAGGTGCTTTATGAGAATATTGCAATCACTCATAAATCCGTGAAAACGGAATACGGCAAGCGAAATTTGCTTATTTATGAAAAGCAAATAAGGAATGGCGAGCCGCTTTCACCCCGAGATATGTTTTATTACGGCAGAGAGCTTTATTATCATCAGTATTATGAAAAAGCCGTTTCGGTGCTTGAGAATTTTTTGCAGCAGGGAAGGGGCTTTGTTGAAAATAATATAGAGGCTTGCAAGTTGTTGTATTATTGTTATTCCTCGCTGAATGAAAACAGTAAGGCGTTTGCAGCCCTGTGCAAAAGCTTTGTTTATGATGCTCCGAGGGCGGATATCTGCTGCGAAATAGGAAATATGCTTATGAGCAGGGAAGGCTATCAACAGGCGGCGTTTTGGTTTGAACAGGCGCTTGTCTTAAAAACAAGCCTTGAAAGCGGCGGCTTTGTTAATCCTGATTATTTCGGCTTTTATCCTGCGCTTCAGCTTTGCGTTTGCTATGATAAGCTCGGCGATGCTTCAAAAGCATTTTATTATAACGAGCTGGCAGGCGGCTTCAAGCCGGATAATCCCGCTTATCTTCACAACAGGCGCCTGCTAACGAATCCAAAACGCATAGAATGCGCCACTTAATTGAATATCTTAATGGCAAATAATCCATTGCCGCATATAATGAATTGGGCGCATTATAGTGCCTAATATATTAATGTGGTGATAAGATGAGAATATATGATTGCGGTTGCACAAATGATTGCAATCCAAATGAATGTAATAATGGCTGCGATTGCGGCTGCAGCGGCGGTTGCAATGTTGTTATAAACGTTCCGTCCGGCGCAACAGGTCCAACGGGCGCAACCGGCCCGACAGGCGTAACAGGTCCAACGGGCGCAACAGGCCCGACCGGCGCAACAGGTCCAACGGGCGCAACCGGCCCCACGGGTGTAACTGGTCCAACAGGCGCAACCGGCCCCACGGGCGCAACCGGCCCAACAGGCGCAACCGGCCCGACAGGACCGGCAGGCGAGAATGAGCCTGCAGAAGCTATTCAGGCATTTAACACTTCTGCGCAGTCCACTGTCAGCGGAACGCCGCTGACCTTTACGGCTTCAACCCTTCAAGCAGGAAGAGTAATTGAGCTTGACACAGATAAGGTTGTAATTAACGAAAACGGAGTTTATATCGTTCTGTTTAATGCAGTTCTTATTGAGGAATCAACAGGCGGCACCAGCGAAGCGGTTTCCTTCAGCCTTTATCAGGATGGAACCTTGCTTCCTGCAGGAGTAACAACTCAGTCCCTGCAAAGCACAAATTCTTCAGAAAGCCTTTCCTTTACGGCTTTGGTAACGGTTACAGGCGCTCCGTCAGAGCTTACGGTTGTTCCTAATGAGGATGATTTTTCAGTCATCAATGTATCATTAACCGTTTTCAGAATCGGAAGCGCGGAATAAAAACAACACCGGCGCACCCCTTTGTAGGGTGCGCTTTTTTAGCGAAAAATTTTATTTCGTTAAAATAACAGAAATTTTAAATTCAATTTTGTTAAATTTGCCAAAAATATTTACAAAAAAATTAAAATTTAGGGTTGACAAACCTATCGCCCTATTATATAATACCAAATGCGCGCGATGTTGTGTATATTTATATATAATATATATAACCACTCGCGCAAACACGATATGCGATGATGCCGGAGGTGGCGCTTGGCCCAACCTAACCAAGCGGGAATTTCGGCGGAGTATGTCCGATTTTAAACCGGGCGAAATCATACCAGTAGTTTCAGCACAGCAAATGACTTGCGAACATTTGCCGCCGTGCGTCTGCCCGAATGATGTTCTGTCATTCGGCTTTTAAAAGAACGGGGTTGAAACACACGGCAGAGTGGTGAAAAAATGCTGGTAAAGACTCGCACCAATATTTTTCAGGAGGAAAAGTAAATGGCAGCAAGCAAGGTAAAAATCCGCATCAGGCTCAAGGGCTATGACCACAACCTTGTTGATCAGGCAGCTGAAAAGATTGTTGAAACCGCTAAGAGCACAGGAGCTCAGGTAAGCGGCCCAATCCCGCTCCCAACGGAAAAGGAAGTTGTAACAATCCTTCGCGCAGTTCACAAGTATAAGGACAGCCGTGAGCAGTTTGAGCAGAGAACACACAAAAGACTCATTGATATTCTCAGACCTTCAAACAAAACTGTTGAGGCTCTGACTAATCTTGAGCTCCCGGCAGGCGTTGAAATCGAAATTAAATTATAATCACGCCCGTTGAGGTCAAGTTGGGAAACCAACCAATAACCAAGGAGGAAATTATGAAAAAAGGAATCATCGGAAAAAAGATAGGCATGACTCAGATCTTTGACGAAAACGGTAAAGTAATCCCCGTAACCGTTGTTGAAGCAGGTCCTTGCGTTATCACACAAAAGAAAACAATCGAGAATGACGGCTATGAGGCAGTTCAGGTTGGCTTCGGCGATGTTAAGGTCGGCAAGCTCAACAAGCCCATGAAAGGTCATTTCGCAAAGAATGATGTTGCTCCTAAGAGAACACTCAAGGAATTCCGCCTTGAGGATTGCTCATCAGCTAACGTTGGCGATATCATTAAGGCTGACACTTTTGAGGTTGGCGAAATCGTTGATGTTAAGGGCACATCAAAGGGCCACGGAACCGCAGGCGCAATCAAGCGCTGGAATTTCTCAAGGCTTCGTGAGTCACACGGCACAGGCCCGAATGCCCGTCACCAGGGTTCACTCGGCGCTTGCTCAAGCCCCTCAAGAGTTTTCAAGGGCAGAAAAATGGCAGGCCATTACGGCCACGAGAGCGTAACAATTCAGAACCTTACCGTTGCAAAGGTTGATGCAGAAAACAACCTCATTGCAATCAAGGGCGCAATCCCCGGTCCTAAGGGCGGA